>JBDTOS010000066.1:0-10708 GCA_039933095.1 Dokdonella sp. | reverse complement strand
GCGTGGCCATGTGGGATATGGCGACGTTCCCAGCTATTGCGATTGCGGTACCAGGGGCGATGACTGTAATGGTCGAGCCAATATGCACCGAGCGCGAAACTGAGTATCGGCAGGCCGATGCGCGGACCGTAGTCGGAGATGATCACGCGCCGGTTGTCGTACACCGATTCAACGTAGTAGCCGGAAACCCACCCACGATCGTACTCGGTAGCGACATCGCACCACGAATAGTCATCCAGGCAACCATAGATCTCGACCGATATGCCTCCTGGCAGCACGGTGATGCGCGGATAGTCCGTGCTCGGACCAGCGCGCAGCGTGACATCATCGACGGTATAACCCGGATTCGCCGAGGCGATCGCCGGCAATCCAAGACACGCAACGAAAACACCTGCAAGAAAACGTTTCATTTTTTTGGTTCTCCCGTGGGAGACCCTGATTTACGCCCTGCGCGAGGCGATTTCAATCCTTTGCAAATTGGCCCTCAGTCTTCGTTCACATCAAAACGAAGATTCAGCACTCTGCAGAAAGCGCAATTCTTCCTGCGTCGACTCGCGTCCGAGCGCGTGATTGCGATGCGGATAGCGCCCGAAGCGTTCGATGATCGCCTTGTGGCGGTATTCGAAATCGAGATTGCTGGCGATACCGTTGCGCGTGTACAAATCGACTGCGATTTCGTGAATGCGCAGCGACTCGCTGTGCATATACGGCAAGTACAAGAAACTTCGCTGTACCGCAGTGAGGTCCGCATCGACTCCGAGCCCCACCGCCTCCTGCGCAAGCGTCAACGCCACCGGATCGTTGGCGAATGCCAATGGCGAGTCGCGATACAGATTGCGCGAAAACTGATCGAGGACGATCACTTCGGCGAGCCGACCCTGCGCCGACGCGCGCCACGCGTACAACTCGCAGCGCACCGCCTGTGCATGCACCGCGCCAAAACGATCGGCGATCGACCGATCGAATTCCGCATCCTTTATCCACCACGACTTCGGATCAATCTCGTTGAACCAGAAGTCGAGTACATCTAGCGATTCCGTGATCTTCACAGCGTGCGAACCTATTGCGGCAAAGCCGTTGCCGGTGGTGGCGCTTGCTCGACAACAGGAGTCGGAGCCTTCAGCTTCCTCTCGAAGAAATCGGCAATCAGCGAATAGACATGGACGCGCTGGGTCGGTAGTGACAGACCGTGCTTCGCACCGGGATATGTCATCAGCTCGAACTGGGTTTCGCGTTCCTGCAAGGCGGCCATCAGCTTGGTCGAGTTGGTGAACAGCACATTGTCGTCGGCCATGCCGTGGATCAAAAGCAGCGGTGAGGACAGGCCATCAAGCCATGCAAACACACCGCTGCGCAGATAGCCGCCCGGATTGTCCTGCGGGCGACCGAGATAGCGCTCGGTGTAGAACGTGTCGTATAGCGACCAATCAGTGACCGGCGCAACCGCTACACCGGCGGCGATATCGCTCGATGCCTTGGACAACAGCATCGTCGTCATATAGCCGCCATAACTCCAACCGAACACGCCGATGCGATCGCCATCGATCCACGGCTGCGACTTGAGCCAATGGATCGCTACGACCTGATCCTCGACCTCGACGTTGCCGAGCTGGTGATAGATTGGATCGGAAAACTGGCGCCCGCGCCGCGCCATGCCGCGATTGTCGAGTGTGAACACGACGTAGCCTTGCTGGGCCATGTACTGGTTGAAGAAATCCGGACTCCAGTCGCGAGAAACTTTCTGCGCAGTCGGACCACCGTAGTAGGTATCGAACACGGGATAACGTTTGGCCGGATCGAAATTCAGCGGCTTGTACAAACGGTATTGCAGCGCCTGGCCGGCGCTCTCGATGCTGCCGAACTCGGGCACGATGTGGTTCTCGTGATACGCCCAATACGGGTGATGCTCGTCGAGCGCGTTCTGCTCCAGCCATGCAATGAACTTGCCGTCGGGTTTGTGCAGGCTGACTTGCGGGGGCGTGGCCGGATCAGAGAACGTGTCGACATAGACGCTGGCGTCGTCGGCGAACTCGGCGGTGTGAGTGCCATCGCGCTCGCTGATGCGCTCGGGCTTGGCCGCTGTGCTGCCGTCGAGTTTCAGCGCGTAGATCTGCCGGTCAGCAGCGAAATCGCGATTCGATGAAACGTAGGCGAGCCCGGATTTTTCGTCCAGTTCGAGCAGCCCGTCGACATTCCAATCGCCGCTGCTGATCGCATTGCGCAGCGTGCCATCAAGATCGTACAGATACAGATGATGAAAGCCGGTGCGCTCGCTGCCCCAGACAAACGCGTCCTGTTTCTTCAGAAAGCGCAGATCGTCGTTGAGATTAATCCAGGTCGCGCTGGTTTCGCTCAGCAACGTGCGTTGCTCCAGCGTCGCGGTATCGACAAGTTTCAGATCGAGCTGCTGCTGGTTGCGTTGCATCAACTGGTACGACAGGCGCTTGCCGTCGGGCAACCAAGTGACTCGCACCAGATAGATGTCTGTATTGCCGCCGAGATCGATCCAGTGCGGCTCGGTTGTTTTCGGATCGGACGCAGGCGACGCATCGTTTGCTTGAGTTTCCGCGCCGGCAACATCCCGCGCGCCAAGCGTAATCACGCCGAGCTTTACCGCAACGTTGGGATCACCGGCTGCGGGATAGCGCTGCTCGATCACCTCGGTGCGATCGGGATAAACCTCGAAGCGCTTGACGACCGGCACCTTCGCCTCGTCGTAGCGCTCGAATGCAATCGCGCCGTCGTCGGGCGCCCACCAATAACCGTGGCGGCGATCCATCTCCTCCTGCGCAACAAACTCGGCTTCGCCATTGTGAATCGTGCCGCCGCCATCGCGGGTCAGTTGCTGCGCCTTGCCGCCGGCGAGATCGATGACCCACAGATTCTGATCGCGTACATACGAAACGTATTTTCCTTTCGGCGAAATCTGCGGATCGATCGCCGCGCCACCGGTCGCGAGTTGAGTGACCGCCGCTTCGCGCCTGGCGCCCAGATCGTACAGATAGAGTTTTTCGCCAAGCGGAAACAGCAAGCGCTTGCCGTCGGGTGCCCACTGATAATCGATGATGCCGGTGAGCGACGCGGTGCGGGCGCGCTCACGCCGCGCCTTTTCCGCATCGGTCAATTGTTCGCCATTCGGCTCCAGCGTGTCGGCATCGACCAGCAGCTGCGTATGCTTATCCTTGATGTGATATTCCCAAAGGTCGAGCCGATTCTGATCGTCGGCTTTCGCGCGCAAGAATGTCACCCGACTACCGTCCGGCGAAATTTTCAAACTGCGCGGCGCGGCGCCACTGAGGTTGCCGCCGGTGAAAATGCGCTCGATCGTGAGTTGGTCGGCCATGGCGGGCAAGGCTAGCAGCGACAGAGCAGCAAAAAGCAGAAAACGCATCGAAATCTCCCAGGGTACGAAAGGTGATTATCGCGCGAGTAGCAACTGAAAGTGATTGCGTGACGGCATGAGTGTGCGTCCCGGCCGCAACCTCGACGAAGCTCCGACCCCACTGCATCGATCAGCCGGCGTCGCCGTTGCCGAACAAAATGCTGCCTCGCTTCGTCGCTCAGAGGTTGATTCGGCTCAACGTGCTGGCTGGGAGGTGAATCTCAATCGACAGCGATCGATCGTTACCCGGCCAACTCGTAGGGCGCATCTCGGATGCGCCGACTAAGTGCGTCGTTCGCCGCTCGTTCGCCGATTGCCATTTGCTCCAGGTCGCAGGCGAGATGCTCCATGTCGTGTGCCAGGATGCTCCATGTCGCATCCAAGATGCGACCTACCGGGCTCAAACGAGGGCGATCGATCGGTACCCGGACAACTCGTAGGGCGCATCTCGGATGCGCCATTTGCCACATGTCGCCGATTGCCAAATGCCCCACGTCGCATGCGAGATGCTCAACGCCGCATCCAAGATGCGACATACGGGGCTTCGCCAAATCCACCCCAGTGGTTATAGTGCTCATGGAGCATTCCTCTTCGATTGACGTTTGTGGAGAAACAACATCATGGCCGTCTATATAGACGGGCGAGGAAGTCTCTTCTACCCGGTCAAGTGGACGCCGCAAAAGCCACCACTTACCTCAAACGGTGGCTTGCCTGAGGGGAATCAATGAGAACGATCTGTCTTGCCCTGCTGCTCTTCGTGCCTTCGATCAGTGTGGCTGTCGATATCTCGATCGGGGGCGTCTCGCTGGTAATTCCGAATCCGGTTGGGTTTAGTCCCGTTACGCAGCAAATGACCATGCTGTTCGACATCGAAAAGCAATTTGTCGCGCCTGCGAATGAGGAGTTTGTCGCTTTCATTCCGGAGCGGGAAGTGTCCGCAGCACTGCGAGACGATCCCGCTGACCTGCACCGACGCTTCACGGTCCAGACTGCTAAAAGTCTTGTTGGAGTGCCGGTATCGACTTCGGATTTTCTGAAGCTCAAGAACGTCATTAAGTCTCAGAACGATGAGCTGATGAAGAAGATCGAGGGGCAGTTGCCCGGTGTAATGAAAGAGATAAACGAGGGAATAACAACGAAATATGACGTCGACCTTGCACTATCGGTGGCACAAATGGTGCCATTGCCCGTACATCAAGAAACGGATCGCACAGTTGCCTACTCAGCGCTAGTGAAGTACGACGCGAAGGATGGCAATGGCAGTCCCGCGCCCTTCGTGGCCGTTGTCACTACAACATTCGCGCACGTAAAAGGCAGAGTTCTGTTTCTCTACTCTTATGCCGAGGAATCCGGTCTTGACTGGAGTAAGCAAGCTTCACTTGAGTGGGCGAACGCCGTTTTTGCGGCGAATCCATCGAACCCCCAAACTTCTGTGAAGGAAGTATTGCCGTCTGCGATCTCAGGTATCGACTGGGAAAAGATTGGCGCAAAGGCCGTAGTAGGGGCAATTGTCGGCCTTCTTATTGGTTTGATCGGCTGGGTGATAAAACGTGGCAAGGCAAGCTGACAAGCTGTGATAGTTCCCACGCCTTGGTCGACACTCCGAACACAAGTTTGATCCCTCCCACCACCCTTTTCCGCTTCGTTGGTCGCAATCCTCCTGCATGCGAAGGAAACGACCATGGGGCACTGGAGTACGTTCGACAAACTCAAATACATCCTGGCGAGCACGCTCACAGCCATGGTTGTGGCATTCGGCTACAGCCAGTGGGCGCTGATTCCCGAGCGCGCGTTGCTGCCGGGTCGCTCCCAGCAGATCGATCACACGGTCGAAGTGCTGCTTCAGTCGCGCTCCAGAAGCGACTACTACCGCGACTTTTCCGCCGCAGACATCGACGCGGTGCTTGCCGGTGCGCAATTGAGCCCAAGCAAGGGCGCGGCCGTCGCTTCGGTGCAACTGACCGGCGCCAGCGGTCAGGTCGAATGGTGGAATGGTCGTTTCGATTCGCACAGCGCGCCGGGTCTTCACGTCCGGGTGCGTGCGACGGTTACCCAGGCCGGTAGCGGCAGTGCTGGCGAAGACATCGTGTCGCTGCGGTTGCCGGGCCTTTCGATGCTCGGCAAGACGGACAACGAAGATGCACGGGTGTCGTGGGGAAGTGGTTCCCCGCAGCCGGGCGACTCACTGATCGTGCAGCGAATTCAGCATTACCCCACGCTCGAAGCAGTGGCGGGCGCCCAACAACCCTATGAAATCCTCATGGCGCTCGCGGGAGCGGTCCTTCTCGGGATAGTGGCCTGCGCGATTCGCAAGATGGTACGCACGGGGTGAGTTCTCTTCACCCACGACGCGCACATCGGTTCGCGCCTGTTCTCTAGTGCCTATTCCGGGGACACCCCGTATCGAGTGCCTTGAGGTTCAGTCGAAGTCGTTCGCAAACACGTGATCGCCGCTGCCGAACACGTTGATCTGGAACGCAGCGGTCACGGCCAGACCATTCGGCGCACCCGGATCGGCGATGTAATAGCGGCCGTACAAGGTCTGGCCGATCAAGCTAGTGTTGTCGCCCAGATCGACATTGACCGATCCGGTGCCTGCCGCTGCGCCGCTACCTGCGAGGGTGACTGCCAGATTGGCAAAATCGCCGTTCGGAACGCTCGCCTGGACGCCGGGATCGTTGTGCGCGACGACCAGCGTCGCATGAGCTCCGCCGAGCGCCTGACTCACGGCCACGGTAAAGTTATGGTTGCCAAGAATCGGCGGCTCTAGTGCCTCGATTTGCGCCTGCGTGCCGCCTGAACCGGTCACGCCAGTACCGACGATCTGCGGTTGACGATCCGACTCGGTGTATAGAGTTGGCCGCGCGAACGGGCCGGATTCGGCTTGCACGCGCAGATCGGTCAGCGGTCGTCCCATGAAAGCGACCAACGCTGCCTGCTGCTGCGCATTCAGATTGAGCGGATGCACGCGCGGATCTTTGCTCGGCGCGTTGAAATCGCCGCCACGGTTGTAGAACGCGACGACATCGGCCAGCGTCGCGAAGCGTCCGTTGTGCATATACGGTGCGCGCAGGGCGACATTGCGCAAACTCGGTGTGCGCATGGCGCCCTCGTTGACATTGGGGTTCACGCCGACGATGGCGAATCGACCGTGATCGTCGTTGACCGGACGCACGCCGGTGTAGTGGAACTGGTTGTCGCTGAACAAGGAACCGGCGTGACACGCTGCGCAATTGTTCGCGCCGAACAGTTGCTGTCCTTGCTGTTCCTGTTGGGTAAGGTTCGGCGGCTGACTGTCGAGCGGGGTTTGGTTTGCTGCCAGGGTGCGCTCGTAACTCGCGATTGCCATCGCGATATGTACGGAACTCATCTGACTACTACCGAACGCCTCGTTGAACAAGTCTGGATAGGCGCGACCCTTGATCCAGCTGGTGAGCGAGGTCGGAATGCTGGTCGCCAGCGCGAGCGGAACGACGTTTGCGATGCGCGCGCCGATATCGTTGACAAGCGCACCGCTCGGCGACATTTCGGTTGAGTTGATCAACGGCTGCAGGCTCTGGTTTTCCAGCGCACCGCCCGTCGCGATTAGAACCTGCCCAGTCTGTGGATCAGCAAAACTGCCGCCGGCGCGGCCATCCCAGAACAGCAGCGGAGCGTAGGCGGCATCGATCGCGGACGGCGACCTGCGCGTCCCGACCTGCGGTTTGACAGTGAATGAAGCAACCGGGAAATAAAGGCCATCGGCCGCGTGCGCTGGAACTCCGGGTGAGCCGTGAATATCGTCGGCATTGCCGAAGATATTGTCCGGCCCGGGATTGGCGCTGATTACGGTATCAAGCGAGGTGCGCGGATCGCTGCCACCGGAAAACGAGCGGTGGCAAGTACCGCAGGCCGCCGTTCCCGTCACCGAAAGCTGCTCTTCCCAAAACAAGGTCATGCCGAGATTGATCTTTGCTGTCGTCTGCGGATTTCCGGCGGGGATCGGCGGCGGTCCCAGCGGCGGTAGTGGCGGCGGCGGTGCCTGTGCGAATGCCAGTGCGCTATTGCCAAGTGCGAGCAAGACGGTCAAGCGAAGCAGAGACGTTGTTTTCATCGACCTTCACCCCTAAACCACGGTAGTCGCCGCTCAACAGGCTGGCTTCGGGTGCCGATACTAACTGCGGATTGTGCAGAAACGGTGGAATCCTGCGATCCGAAGGAACCTTTTGGCTAAAAGCGCTCCATGGCAGGCATCAGCAAATCGGCGAGTCCACTCCAGCGTTCGATACGGCGTTCGATCGCCGTTTGCACGATGGGCGCGTCGGCCCAGATCGATACGCGCGAGCGAGCACGGGTGACGCCGGTGTAGAGCAGCTCACGGCTGAGTACGCGATTAGGCGAATCCGGCAGGACGATCGCCACGCTATCGAACTCCGATCCCTGCGATTTGTGGATCGTCATCGCAAACGCAGACTCGTGCGCCGGCAGACTGCTCGGCGCGAATGCGCGCAACGCGTTGCCGCTTCCGGCGAACCAGACCGCGAGCGCGTCGTCGTCGCCGCGAAACGCGATGCCGATATCGCCGTTGAACAGATCGTGCCGATAGTCGTTCGCCGTGATCAGCACGAGCCGGCCGTGAAACCACTCACCATTGCGGGTGCTATCCGACAGTGCTCGCTCGATCAGGCGATTGATCGCGATGCAGCCGAAGGGCCCTTCGCGTACCGCCGTGAGAATCCGAAAACCATTTGCGACGATGAGCGCATCCGCTGGAGTGCTTGCGGCGAGCAACCCGCGATACGCTTCAAGCCAGTGACTGCGAACATGTTGCGTAAGTGCGGCAGCGTCACCGTGTCGCCAATCGATTCCGGAGGCGTTCGACGCGTGCAGCTCGCCCAGAGCATTGTCGGTGTCGCCGGCTCGAATCGCGCTCGCAAGGCGACCGATTTCGCTGTCCGCACCAAACCGATGGCTGTGCTGCAACTCGACCATCGCGTCGGCGAGCGGTGTGCCTGCATCGGAGCGCGGCAATGCAAAACCTGTCGCCGCATCGAGCCATTCCGCAATCGCCGGCGAATACGCGTTGTCGGTGCCGATGCGCGCGAGCGACGCGAGCACGCTGCCGGTTTCCACCGACGCCAGTTGCGCGCGGTCGCCGACCAGAATCAGGCGCGTATCGGGTCGCAGCGCATCGAGCAATTTCGCCATCAGCGGCAGATCGATCATCGATGCCTCGTCGACGATAACGATATCGGCGGGCAACGGATTGTTGCGATCGTGACGGAACTTCCCGTCACCGGGTCGATAACCGAGCAGCCGATGCAAGGTTGAAGCGCAGTCCTCGCCGATCGTCGCCAAGGATTCGTCGGCATCCGCGACCCTCTCTTTTCCAATGCGAATCGCTTCGCCAAGTCGCGCGGCAGCTTTACCCGTCGGTGCGGCGAGGCGAATGCGCGGCAGCGGTTGCCCCTGCGCCTGCGCGAATTCGAGCAGGACCAGCAGCAACCACAACACAGTCGTCGTCTTGCCGGTGCCAGGCCCGCCGCTGATAACGAGGAAGCGCGAACGAACACCGAGCGCAACCGCGACTGCCTGCCAATCGATCGCGTCGCTGGTCAACGTAAACCAGCGCGCGAGTTGTACGCGCAACCAAGCTGGATCGGGAAAGGCTGGATCCGGACTCGTCGCTAGCGCATTCGCGCGCAACTGCAAGGCATCGGAAATGCGTTGCTCGTAGTCGAAGTAACGTCGAAGGTATAGGCGCTCGGAGTGATCGAGTATCAGCGGCAAGTCCATTGCATCAACGTCATCGCCGACCATCGGCGACGAACGCAGGGCGTGCAACATTTCCGCAGATTCGGGCAAACGAATATTCGTCGAAAGGGAGGCTGCCGCCGCGAGCCAAGTGTCGATCTGCGTAACTGGAATACAGGCATGCCCGTCAGCGAGCGCCGCGCTTGCTGCTGCCGCCGCGATCCCTAGCGCCTCGCCACCGACTGGATCGAGCCGCATCAACAGGCGCGCAAACTCGACATCAAGCGCGCGCAACGCTTCCGCAGACTGCAAGCGCGCCAGCAGATCGTCAGCCATGCGCGTGCTCCCTGTCGGCGGGTGTGATGCTCGCCGGAGTAAGCAAGCGATCGAGCGCATCAATCAATGCAAACGGCGGCTTGTCGATGTGCACACCGTGGCTGGCGTCGTCGCGCAAGCCGCGTACAAACAGGTAACACGCGCCACCGAAATCGCGCTCGTAGTCGTAGGCGCTGCCGAGGCGTTGGCGCAGCCAGCGATGCAAGGCGACGCTATAGATCAGATATTGCAGATCGTATTCGTCGTCGTGCACCGCGCGGTTGAGCGCAGCCGGCGTGTAGTCGGCCAACCGTGCGCCGAGCAGATTCGATTTGTAGTCGACCAGCCACCAGCGCCCAGCGTGGCAATAAACGAGATCGATTATTCCCGTCATCAATCCGGACAGACGTCCATGCAGACGCGCGAAATCCATACGGCGGCGCTGATACCCGTGCTCTTGCAGCAGCGACAGTAATCGAGCTGGATCGGCGTTTCCGATCGCGAAATAAAACGGTAACTCGGCGCGCCGTTCGCTCAACGCGAGATCGGCGAGCCGGAGATCATCGGGCAGGCGTACATTCAATGTTGCGGCGATCAGCGACGTGACGATACGCAGCAGTTCTTTCGAACGTTCGGGAGGTGCGAGCGCGTGACGACGAAGCGTTGCGAGCATCATCAGGTGTTGCGATTCCGGCGGCACGTTGCCATCGTGATCGCGCCATTCCGCAAAATCGGTGTGCTCGAGAATTTCGTGCAAGGCGGTCCCGAACTCGGCACCGCTCGGCCAGATCGGTACGGTCTCCGAAAGCGATTCATCGACGATGTGCGTGAGGTCTGCCCCGTCCGCCACATCGCTCTCCGCAGTCGCGACAAAATCGGCATCGGCGATCTCATCGTCGGCACCGCTCACATCATCGCTGTCGGCGCGGCGCTCATCGCGCAGCTGCGAAAAACTGTGCATCCACCAGCCACTGTCGATGTGGCCGTGAAACGAGCGCGCCGGTTGGAGCTCGACGTCATCGCCGGCGATCAACCGATCGTCGCCTGCTTCCGGCAATGGCCGAACAGCAATCGTGCCGCGACCGCGACGATCACGATCACGACAACCGAACCGCGGGCGCTGTATTTCTCATTGAGCCTCTCGGTGCTGGTGCATGCATAGACGATGAATTCGACCAGCGCGATCAGGCCCGGAATCCAGGTCCAGAAAAACAGGACGTAGAAGATTCCCTGGACCCACTTGCCGAGATAGAACTTGTGGGCGCCGAAGTTGCCGAG
>JBDTOS010000065.1:0-10722 GCA_039933095.1 Dokdonella sp. | reverse complement strand
CACCATCCGCATTCCGGTGCACATGATCGAGACCATCAACAAGCTCAACCGCATCAGCCGGCAGATGTTGCAGGAGATGGGTCGCGAGCCGACCCCGGACGAACTCGCGATCAAGATGGAAATGCCCGAGGACAAGATCCGCAAGGTACTCAAGATCGCCAAGGAACCGATCTCGATGGAAACTCCGATCGGTGACGACGAGGATTCGCATCTTGGCGATTTCATCGAGGACTTGAGCATCATCTCGCCGATCGAATCCTCGACGACGATTGGGTTGCAGGAAACCGTGCGCGATGTGCTCGGCGGATTGACGCCGCGCGAATCGAAAGTATTGCGCATGCGCTTCGGCATCGACATGAATACCGATCACACGCTCGAAGAAGTCGGCAAGCAGTTCGATGTCACCCGCGAGCGGATTCGCCAGATCGAAGCAAAAGCCTTGCGCAAACTGCGTCATCCGAGCCGCTCGGAGCAACTGCGCAGTTTTCTCGATCTGGAGTGAGGGCGGCGCTTGTCGCCGCGCGATCCGCACCGCGAGTCCCCATGGCGATGACTATTTCGCCGAAATCCGCGTGATCTGATGCACGCATCACTGCGCCAGTTGAGTTCCATTCGCGCTGACGTAGCAGTGCTGGTTGCGCTTGCCGCAGGCGTCTTTGTTGCGATCCATTGGAGCAGCCTGAACGGCTATTTTCTCGCCGACGATTTCTTTGTCGTCGGCGATATCGCGCGCGCGTTTGACCAAGGCGATCTGTCCGGCTATCTGCGCACGGCACTGCTGCACGGGCAGGATCTGATGGGTTCGTTCTATCGCCCATTCGGCTTGCTCAACTGGTTGATCAACTACGCGCTGGCCGGCCCAACCCCAACAGCATGGCGCGTCGTCAATCTTGCATTACACCTGCTAAACGGTTGGCTACTCTGCCGATTGGTGTTGCGACTCGTCTCGTCGAAATCGTGGGCGGCACCCGCAGCGGGGTTTGCCGTCGCGCTGTTCTGGTTGTATCCATTGGCACCGGAAGTCACTGCGTGGATCGCGGCGCGCTACGACGAGCTCGCCTTGGCCGGAATGCTGATCGCGCTGGAGCGCCACCTCGCCAGCCAGCGCTGGTTCGATCGCGCGCACATCGTCAGCTTGCTGGCGCTAGTGTTTGCCCTCGGCGCGAAGGAATCTGCGCTAGTTGCTCCGGCATTTTTTCTGTTGCTGAGCGCGGCACGTCTTCGCCAGCAACCGCTACCGTGGCGGCGATTGATCATCCAGGCGTTTCGCGAATGTCTGCCAGCACTCGTGCTGTATGCAGCATTTCTGCTGTGGCGCTATGTGCTGCTCGGCAGCGTGTTCGAAATCTATGTCGGCAGCGCGCCACTCGATCATCTCAATCCGTTGGAACTAATACATCGCGCGGTTGCGCTTGCTCCGATCGTGCGCCAGCCGCTCGGTGACTTGCTGCCCTGTCTGCTCGCGATCATCGGCATAGCGTTGCTGGCCGGGCTGTGGATTGCCGCGCGTGCGGGGCAGATGCTCCGCCTCTGGCTAATGCCCGCAAGTGGATTTGCAGTGTCGTTCCTGGCGGTGTTGCCGCATTTCCCGGGATCGATGGCGAGCGGCGAAGGTGCCCGCATTTTCTTTCTTTGCGGGGTCTGGCTGGCACTGTGGATTGCGTTACCGTTTGCCGCGATCACGCCGCCCCGGTCATACCGCGACTGGTCACGCCGCGCCTGGCTCGGTCTCACCCTCGTGGTTGTTGCCTTTGCCTGCGGACAGGCACGCAGCATTCAACCGTGGAGCGTTTCTGGCAATGCGATGGCGGCATTGCGTCAGGCGCTCGCCGACGAAGCGCAAATCCTGCGCACGGCGCATGCAAGCGCCATCGTCGCCGTGCCGCGCTCGTGGCGCACTGCGTTGTTCGCGGTAAACAGCGAGGCCACCTTGCTTCGCCCCCCGTTTCAACGCGAGCCGATCGATGATGTACTCACTCTCTACGTCATACCTGATCTCGGAGTGCTGCCGGCAAACGTACTCGCCGCGCAGCAGCATCGATTGGCGAACTCTGCCAGCGATCTGCGCTACTTCTGTTTCGATATCAAAACCAAACGTCTGTTGCCGCTCGCCATGCCGGCCCCATCAATCGATGCAGAATCCTGGCGACCGGCGTGGTCGCACGCAATCACCGCGTCGTTCTGCGCCGAATCGTTCGGCCAATAGAACTCGCGCTCGCGGAAAATACATCAGGCAAAAAAGTGCCGCCCAGCTCGCACAGGGAGCGAACTGGACGGCGATTCCGCGCTCAGGGGAAAGCGCGAAGAAGTTGACGGTGCGGAGACCGAACCCACTCGATCCGAACCGCCACTGATTGCAGCTTGCGCGTGGATGCGTGGAGGTATCGTGAAAATTCAAGTGCGCTCATTTGGAGGCGCAACAGCTCTACCGATTCACCGAACAGGTTTCGCGCTAAGGCGTGATATGGCCCACGGCGTCAGTGGTAGGATGCCCGCATGGGCCTGTAGCTCAACGGTTAGAGCAGGGGACTCATCGAAAGGTGCCGCCGTCGCGAGAGCGACGGACGGGATCGGGATGAATTCAGGGAAACCTTAGCGGCAGCGAGCTTTTGAACGCTGGCCGATGGCAACCCTGAGCCAAGCCGGCGGTACACCGCCGGAAGGTGCAGAGACTACCTGAGGGCTTTGAGTGCCCTTGATAACAGGCTCGAGCGTCCCGCACCCCACCAGCGCGCTATATTGCTGAGGGTGAAGAGATAGTCCGCACCGGTCGGAAACGATCGGATCAATGTGAATCCCTTGGTTCCAGGTTCGAATCCTGGCGGGCCCACCAATCACCGCTTTATTGCGATCGAACGAAAAGCTCAATCTTCCGTCAATGCCATATGCAGCCACCCCTTGGCGAGTCGCCATTCTCGGGTGACGGTGGCAGTGGAAATGTCAAGGACCCTGCCGATCTCGTCGAGATCCAGACCGGCGAAAAATTTCAACTCGACGACCTGTGCCTGACGCGGATCGAGGCCAGCAAGATCGTTCAACGCCTGATCCAGCGCAAGTAGTGATTCCTCGCGCATCGGAAGCGAATCGGCGTACTCGATATCCAGGCGTTCACGCGGATCCGGGCGCTTGTCGGCATGTTTGCGACGGGCGTGATCGATCAGGATGCGCCGCATCGCCTGCGCGGCAATAGCGACAAAATGGCTACGCGTCTGCCATTCGGTTCGATTGTGTCCAGCGAGCTTCAGATACGTCTCGTTGATCAGCGCGGTAGTTTGCAACGTATGACCCGCGTTCTCTCCTCGCAATTGCGAGCGAGCAAGGCTGCGCAATTCCTGGTAGATCAAGGGAAATAATTCATTGGCCGACGCCGCATCGCCGTCGCGGCTGCGTTCGAGCAGGGCGGTGAACTCGGTGCTTGCGCTCATTGCCATGGAATTTCGGCAGCCCAGGACAGCACGGCGACATTCTGTGTCCTCAGCAGTTCCTGTTGGGCACGCTGTGTTCGGCGATTGGCCGGACCGAGCGCGGACTGCAGAATTGCAACGCCATCGCTCAAAAGCTCGAGCGCCTTCTGCAAACGACCGCGCGCGGCAAGGCAAGCACCCAGCGCAACGCGCGCATCGGCGACTATCCAGTGGTTTGGCGGAAGCGTGCTTTGGCGCAAGATCAATACATCGCGCAGCAGCGGCTCGGCTGTCGACGCGCGACCGGTACGAATCAGCAGGCGCCCAAGATTGGTCTCGGTTGCCGCACGACGCGGATTGTCCGCCCGTATCGTATGGAAAAACGCCAGCGCCTGACGATAGCGCGCCTCCGCTTCGAATTCTCGACCGGCCTGATCGAGCTGCAAGCCAAGATTGTTGATCGTCAGCGCGAAACTGTCCGTCAGCGGATTGCTCGCACCGAGCACGACTGCGCGAGTCAACAGCGCAACGGCTTCGTCGTGGCGTCCCTGCGAACCGACGGACTGGCCGAGATTGCCGAGCACGACGGCTGACAATGGATGGTTCACGCCATAGGTTTCATCGTAGATCGACAGCGACTCGCGCAGCAGCGGTTCGGCTTCGGCGTCGCGCCCGGTGCCGGAAGTCAGCAACACGGCAAGCTCGTTGAGGGTATTGGCAACGGCGACATTGCGTGGACCGAGCACACGCCGTTGCAACGCGACAATCGCATTCAACTCGGTTTCTGCCTCGGCGCTGCGCCCAAGCGAATGCAGACAACGGGCGCGCAACATGCGTGGTGCAACCAAGGTGAAATGCTCGACTCCGAGTCGTTCGGCCCACGCGCGGCGCGCCTCCTCGGCATCGCGAACGCAGTCAGCGAACTTCCCTGCGCGTCGGGCTTGGTAGCCAAGATCGAGCACGCTCCCGATCGTATAGGGATCGCTCGGTCCGCTGGTGCGCAGCAACATCGCGTGGGCGTTTTCGAGATCCCGCTGTGCTTCAGCTTCGTTGCCACGTAATGAAAAAATTCCGGCGCGAAGACGCAGCGCGCGGCCGACATCGCGGCTTTCTTGTGCCGGGGCGAGCGCGCGTGCATGGATCAGTGCTTGCTCGGCACCCTCCAATGCGGCGGCGTATTCGCCATCGCTTGCCAGAGCTTCGGCGAGATACAACTCGATCTCGACTGCGTTGGCCGACCCGGTTGGGAACGCCCGCAACGCATCGGACAGATAGCGCCGGGCCGGTGCGCCTAGTTGCAAGCCGACGTAGGCGCGCCCCATGACGCCGAGCAGCGCACCGCGGATTTCCGGTTGTTCGGCAAGCTCCGCATCGACACGCGGTGCGTTGCGATCAAGCACGTCGCGCACAGTCAGGCTCGCGGCGTCCTGCGCATGCGCTGTGCGCTCGGCGAGCGGATCGGCACTCTCGAACATGCCGACGACGAACTCGGTGATTGATCGTGCCTTGTCACGCTCGATCCGCGTCTGCTCAAGCTGGCGCTGGCGATCGATACCGAAGCCCACCAGCAGCAGCAACAGCAGCGCCGATACCGCGACGCCGACGCGATGGCGTGAGACAAATTTGTGCGTCGAATACCAGCGGCTACCCTTGCGTGCAACGACCGGCAAACCATCGAGATAGCGACGCAGGTCGGTGGCGAAAGCATCCACACTTGGGTAGCGCTCTGCCGGTTCCTTGCGCAACGCTTTGAGGACGATCGCATCGAGATCGTGATCCGCCGCGCGCGCTCGATTTTTCCTGACCGGAACGGGTTCATCCGTTGACTGGGGGCGTGATTCCCCTGCACCTCTCAAACGCCGACTCGGGGCTGCCGGCGTTTCGTCGCAGATCGCGCGGGCCAGTTCCGGCGGCGTTGCGGTGGGGTTTGCATACGGCGACCGGCGTGTGATCAACGTGTAGAGAATCACGCCGAGCGAATATTGATCGGCGGCCGTGCCGATGCTGCCTCCGCGAATCTGCTCCGGACTCGCGTAAGCGTAGGTCAGCCAGCGATATTCCGTGGCGGTCACGGCGTCTCTCGCGAGCGCTGTTGGCAGCAGCTTGGCGATGCCGAAATCGAGCAATTTCGGTTCGCCGTTTTGATCGATCAGGATATTCGCCGGTTTCAGATCGCGATGAACAATGAGGTTCTGGTGCGCATGCGTCACCGCCGCGCAAACCTTGGTCATCAGCGCGGCGCAGTCGCGCAGAGACAAATCGCGCGTCTCACACCAGCGATCAATACGCTCACCAGCAATGTATTCCATCACCAGAAATGGCCGTCCATCCCTGGCGCTACCGCCATCGAGCAGGCGCGCGATATTCGGATGATTCAGATCGGCTAGCATCTGCCGCTCGCTGCGAAAGCGCGCAGCAAGCGCCTGATCGTCGCCTGCTGAGACATGCACGAGCTTGAGCGCGACTTGTTGGCGAAATTCGCCATCGGCGCGTTCGGCAAGATAAACCGTGCCCATGCCGCCCCGACCGATTTCGCTCAGGATTCGATAGCGATGTTGCGCGCTGCCGACGATTTCAGCTGGTTCATCCGGCAGTACCGGGCCCGATTCCAGAAATCCGTCCGCCTCGACTGCGTCGGTTGCTGCCAGCCAGCGCAACGCTTCGTTTGCCAAGTCCGCATCAAGGCCCGCAGCGACGCGCACATGATGCGCCCGCTCGGCAGACGGCAAACCGAGCGCGCTGTCGACAATCGCCTTGATGCGCTGGTGTCGCTCCCCGTTCATGGTTCCTCCGCAACCGATTATGAAGCGGAATTCGCCTCCATGACCTGCCGCCCGAAATTATTTTTGGGGCGATGACGGGAATCGCCGCGCTTTTGCGCGTTACCGAAATGAGCCGACTCAACACGACACGATTCGGCATCTTCCGGAAATCCAGCGAGGCACGTAATGAAATTTTGCACAGACCGCAGCAATGCTCCATTCGGCATGGCGCAAGCCTTGGTGATCAGCACTCTGCTTTGCTTGGCGACGACCGCGCCGGCGCAGTCGGTACTTGGCTGGCCAGCGGATCCGTTCGCTGCATTTCCCGGTTCCAGTGAACCGGATTCGCCCACAGACTTCGGCGTTCCACCGCTGGTGCTGATCTCGAGCTACTTCGGCGGCGGCCTGACCGACACGATCACGACGATTCGGACCAACGCGGCCGGCGAGTTCTACGTTGCGGGACGAACCACGTCGGATGACATGCCGACCACGCCGGGCGCCGATCAATTCCACGGCGGGCTTTCGGATGGGTTCGTCGCAAAATTCAGCGCCGATGGCCGCTTGATCTATTCCACTTACATCGGCAACGGCGCCGATGACTTCATCACCGGAATGGCGCTTGATGCCGCCGGCAATGCCTACGTGGTCGGCTACGCCGTCGTGCCGCCGTCGACGGACGCCCAGGCGTTCGTGATCAAGGTCACCGACACTGGTGGTGGTCACCTGACGTTTACTCCCAATAACGTCTTCGGCGGACCCAGTCAGTTTCCGTTTTACGGCGGCGACGATCGCGCAACCGATATCGCCATCGATGCAGCCGGCAATGTCATCGTCGTCGGTTTCACCTCGTCCGCCGTCGGATTCCCGCAGCTCAATCCGATCCCGGGTAACGCGACACTCGGCGGCACGTTGGATGGATTCATTCGGCGTTACAACAGCAATCTGGTCCTGCTCAGTTCCACGTATCTCGGCGGTCCGAACCAGCAGCAGATCAATGCCGTCGATGTCGGTCCTGCCGGAAATATCACGATTGCCGGATGGGACAACAATTGGGACACTACGCTCCAACATCATGTCTGGGTCGCTCGAATCAAAGCCGACGTCAGCCAAGTGCTGTGGGCAAAAACGTTTATCGGCGACGTCGAAGAGGAGGCCCTTGATGTGCGCGTTTCAGTCAGCGGCGATGCGCTGGTCGGTGGATGGACTGAATCCGACGATTTCTTTACCGTCAATGATCCCATGATGGGAACTTTCCCCGGCCTCGACCAGCACTACGACGGATACCAGGACGGATTCCTTCTGGTCGCGGCAAATGCCGATGGTGCGCTGCGCTACTCAAGCTATGTCGGCGGGCCCGGTGTCGACTTCGTCCGTGCGGTAGAGCGCGCGTCGAACAACGACATCATCGTGATCGGTGATGTGCAATCCAATCCCTCCAATGTCACCACCAAGGATGCCTTCCTGGTGCGCTTCAACAACGTGCTGCAAGTACCGCAATCGCGCGATTATTCGGCGACGTTCGGCAGTAGTTCGGACGACTACGGCCTGGCATTGACGAAAGCCCAAAATGGCTCGCTGTATATCGCTGGAAGCGCAGGGGCAAGCAATTTTTTCACGACATCCGGTGCATTCATGCCCACCAGCCCGTGGCCCCCTACCGGATTTTTCATGCGCCTCGACGATGCCGAGGAGGGTTCGGATATCCTGCTGGTCAGCAGCTTTCAATGAGCGGTGGCTGCGGCTACTATTTGGGCGGCCTTGGTCCGCTGGTGCTATTCGTCCCCGCATCGTCTTGTTCGGCGTATCTGATCGAAGATGACTTTTCCGATTGAACACGACCGCGATTCGCAGCGATTCGTCGTTCGCGTCGATGGCCATTCCGGTGTTCTCGACTACCGGCTGAGTGGCGACGTGATGACGATCACTCATACCAGCGTACCGGAGGCGATAGGCGGACGCGGTATTGCCGCCGAGCTGATGCGCTACGCGTTGGAAACGGCAAGGGCCGAGCGCTGGAAAGTGATTCCAGCGTGTTCGTATGCTGCCGCGTTCATGCGCAAGTATCCCGAGTTCGATGACCTGATTGCCGGCTAGCTCCAGCAATCCAGCGAGCTTTGCCGGCAAACGGAGGCAGCCCGCAACTCTCGAGGCGCAATCGTGACTTTTGGTGCTGGTGCGCTGATGGCGAATCTGCCACAAAGGGGATTGGTCCTGACCTGGAGCATCCATGAATCCGCGTCCCATTTCCGCCTTGTTGCTTGTCGCATTCGCGTCGTTATCGGCCTCGGCCATTGCCGAAACCAAACTGCTGCGTTTTCCCGATGTTTGCGGTGATCGTATCGTTTTCACCTACGCGGGGGATCTCTGGACCGCATCGACGCAAGGCGGTACTGCGACTCGTCTGACCGCCGGTCCCGGGCTTGAACAATCGGCACGGTTTTCGCCTGATTGCGCGCAGATTGCATTCACTGGCGAGTACGGTGGCGACGACCAGGCCTACGTGATTGCCGCCACCGGCGGCGAGCCGAAGCAGCTCACCTGGTACCCGGCTCACGGTCCGTTGCCGCAACGTTGGGGTTTCGACAATCAGGTTTATGGCTGGACGCCGGATGGCAAATCGGTGCTGTTCCGCTCGTGGCGTGAATCGACCAGCGAGTCGAATCCGCGCCTGTACACGGTTTCCGTATCCGGTGGGATGCCGACCGCGCTGCCGATGCCGGTGGCTGGAGTCGGCCGCTATTCGCCTGACGCGAGTCAGATTGTCTATTCGCCGAAGTTCCGCGATTTCCGCACCTGGAATCGGTACGTCGGCGGATGGGCGCAGGATCTGTACATCTACGACTTCGCTGCGAAATCGGCGAAGAACATCACCAACGACCCGAACACCGACCGCGATCCGGTCTGGATCGGCAACGCGATCTATTTCCTTGCCGATCGCGGCGAGCACATGAACCTGTATCGCTACGATGTCGGCAGCGCCGAGACCAGACAACTGACCGACTACAAGAACTCCGATGCGCGCTGGGCAAGTGGTGACGGCAAGGGTCAGATTGCGTTCGAGGTCGACGGTGTTCTTCACGTCTACGACACCAACGCGAATCAGGATCGAACGCTCGCGATAACGGTACCGAGCGATCTGGTGCGCTCGCGCGCCGAGGAACGCAGCGTCAAGGACCACGTTGAGGACTTCGCGCTGAGCGCGAACGGCAAGCGTGCGCTGTTCAGCGCACGCGGCGACGTGTTCAGCGTTCCACTCAAGGATGGCATCACACTCGATCTCACCCACACGCCGGGTGCGCATGAGCGGGAAGTCGCGTGGTCGGCGGATGGTCGCAAGATTGCTTATGTCTCGGATGAAGGCGGCGAGGACGCAATCTGGGCGCGCGATGCGGATGGCGGCAATGCCCATGCCTTGACCAGTGAAAACTTCGGTCGCCTGTACGCACCACGCTGGTCGCCGGATAGTGCGCGCATCGCGTTTGTCGACAGCGAAAGCCGCTTGCACGTGGTTGCGTCCGCCGGCGGACCTGCGGCAATGATTGCTGACGACGACGGCATCTCGCACCGCGACTATGCATGGTCGCCGAGTGGCCACTATCTGGCCTACACGCTGACCGACAAGGACACTCTGCAGGCACAACTTTTTGTGCGCGATTTCGCAGCCGGCAAGAGCGTGCTGGTCAGCGATAGCCGCGGCTTTTTCGATGCCTATAACCCGGCGTTTTCACCCGACGGCAAGTATCTGTTCTTCCTCGGCAACCGCGAGTGGGCGCCGCAGATTTCCACGATTGAATGGAATTTCGCCACCAATCGCGGCACCGGCATTTTTGGCTTCACCCTTCGCAAGGATGTCGAAAACCCGTTTGCGCCGCGTAACGACGTCGCGCATGCCGATGAAAAGAGCGACAACAAAGCTGGCGAAGGGAAGGGCGGACTCAAGGACAAGGATTCAAAGGGTGAAAAAATAGACACCGCGGCCGATATCAACGACCACATCGATTTCGCCGGACTCGAACAGCGCCTGCTGCGTGCGCCGATCGATGCGGACAATATCCAGTGGCTCGCGGCCACGCGAAAGGCGCTCGTCTATGTGGTTACCGATGGCCAGTATTACGGTCGCGACGGTGCGTTCAAGCCGAAGCTGATGGCCTGGTCTTTCGAGGAGCGCAAGGACAACCAGGTTTTCGAGGGTATTGATGATATTGCGCTGTCCGGCGACGGCAACACGGCGCTGGTACGCAGCGAGAAGGATTTCAAGCAACTCGATTTGACGTCCGATAAACCCGAAGCCAAGGACGTGAAAATCGACGGGCTGTTTGCGCTGGTCGATCCCAAGGCCGAATACGCCGAGATTTTCCGCGAGGTGTGGCGGCGTTATCGCGATCACTACTACGTGCACAACATGCACGGCTACGACTGGAATGCGATTCGCGCCAAGTACGAGCCGATGCTCGCCTGGGTTGGCGATCGCAGCGATCTGAACTATCTGCTCGGACAGATGGTGGCCGAGCTGTCGACCGGACATTCCTATGTCAGCGGCGGTGATATCGGCT
>JBDTOS010000064.1:0-10797 GCA_039933095.1 Dokdonella sp. | reverse complement strand
GGATGCGGTCGAATTGCCAAGCCAGTTCATGGAGAACTTCGCTTGGCAGCGTGTCGGTCTCGACTTGTTCGCGCGCCATTGGCAAACCGGCGAGAAACTGCCGGATGAATTGTTCGCGCGCATGCAGGCGGCGCGGCATTTCCATGCCGGATTGTTTCTAGTGCGCCAGCTCGAATTCGGGTTGTACGATTTTCGCCTGCATCTGGAATTCGATCCCGCACGCGGCGCGCGCACCTTGGAATTGCTCGACGAAGTACGCCGCGAAGTGTCGGTCTTGCCGCCGCCCGCTTGGCACCGCTTTCCCCACGCGTTCACCCATATTTTTTCTGGCGGCTATGGCGCGGGTTACTACAGCTACCTGTGGGCCGAGGTGTTGTCGGCTGATGCGTTCGATCGCTTCGAGACCACCGGTGTTTTCGATCCGGCCATTGGCGAAGCGTTTCGCAAGGCGATTCTCAGCGTCGGCGGCTCACGTCCGGCACTGGAATCGTTTATCGAATTCCGCGGGCGCGAGCCGAGTCCCGATGCACTGCTGCGCAGTTATGGGCTTGCCGCGTAGCCCCGTGTCACAGGACAGATTGGGCAGCACGACCTTGCCATCGGATTTCGCGAGGTGCACCGCACCTCCGCTACACTTGCGCGCATGAAATTTGCTTCGTGGAACGTCAATTCGTTGAACGTGCGCCTGCCGCATGTCGAACGCTGGTGCCTGCAAGCGGCACCCGATGTGCTGGTGTTGCAGGAAACCAAACTCGAGGATGCCAAGTTTCCGCGTGCAGCGATCGACACGCTTGGCTATCACTGCATCATATCCGGGCAGAAGACCTACAACGGTGTCGCGATCCTGGCGCGCAAGCCGATTGTCGACGTGATCACCGATATTCCCGGTCTCGACGATCCGCAGCGCCGAATCCTGATTACCACGGTCGGCGATGTGCGCGTCGTCAATCTCTACGTAGTCAACGGTCAGGCAGTCGGCAGCGAGAAGTACGCCTACAAGCTCGATTGGCTGAAGCGGGTGACAGATTTTCTCGATGAGGAAATTCGCCGCCATCCGCGCATGATCGTCATGGGCGATTTCAATATCGCGCCGGAAGACCGCGATGTGCACGATCCCGCTGCCTGGCACGAACAGATTCTGTGTTCGACTCCGGAACGAGATGCGTATCGACGCCTGCTCGATACCGGGTTGCACGACAGTTTCCGGATGTTCCAACAGGACGCCGGCCACTACAGTTGGTGGGACTATCGCCAAGCCGGATTCCGCCGCGATCTTGGACTGCGCATCGACCTGGCCTTGGTCAGCGAGTCCCTGCGCACGCTGACCCGGAGCGCCGGCATCGATCGCGAACCGCGCACGTGGGAACGGCCATCCGACCACACGCCCGTGTATGCGGAGATCGATCTGGAGCCGGCTCAATGATTGACGGCGACTGGCCCACCTCTCCGTCCGATTCCGATCTGGAGGAACTCGATCAGTTCCTGCGTGCTCACGCTGGCGAAGACGATTTGCTGCTGGATGGCGTGCATGGTCTGCTCACCGCGCTTGCGATTGGTCCGGAGCCGCCAAAGCCCGAGGAATGGTTGCCGGAAGTGCTGCATCGTCCGTTCCTTCGCACGGATGAGGCCGCGCGAGTTTTGACTTTGCTGGCCCAGTTGAACGACTCGATCGCGCCCGAGCTTGAGACGGGTGCTTATGAACCGATCCTCGGCGAAGTGGCCGGCAAGGGTGACGACATCGTTTATACAGCGCACGGCTGGTGCGAAGGCTTCAGCCGCGGCATCGATCTGCGCGCCGGTGACTGGGAGACGCGTCTGGGCCATGATTCGGAATTGATGGCCCTGCTCGGACCGGTCATTGCGCTTGCGATCGACGATGGTGTTTTTGAGGCCGACGGCGAGTTCGCCGAGCTCAGCGAGGACGAATACGAGGAATGCCTCGCCCATGTGCCGAGCGTGATGGCCGCCGTCGCCGAGTATTGGCGCATGAATCCACCGACCGCAGAGGAGCGCAGTCGCACGCCCGGCGCGGCGGGACTGGCACCCAAACGGCGCGGCGGACGCTGGGTTCACTAACGCGTTGGGCAGCCCAGTCAGCGACGCCTGATTTGTGTAGTTGACAATCGTTCTCATTCGCTTTTATAGTGCAGACCTACGCTGGCAACCGCTTGGTTGGCCGCCGTGATTGTCTCCTCTGGAGTACGAATGTACGTCTGCATTTGTAACGCCGTCACCGATCGCGCCATCCGCGAGGCTGCGCAATCCGGCGTGTCCACCTTGTCCGAGCTTGGTCAGCGCACCGGCTGCGGGCAGTGCTGCGGCAGTTGCGCCTGCCTGGCCGCCGAAATTCTCGCCAGCGCCCGACTGCCAAGCGCACTCCAGTCCCGGGACCTGCAACTCGCCATCGCCGCTTGAATCCTCCTCGCCGGGCGCATTTCTGCTCGACGATTCCCTTTGCGGCACGCCGCGTTCGCTCCGGAAAGTTTCCGCTCAACACACAATCGGTCCGCATAACCTGAGCCTTACAATGCCCGCGCTATAGTGGCGGCAGCGGTCTTGCTGCGGCCGGTTCTATCCATGGAGAAACGCCACGATGATGGGCGATGTGAAAGTGATCGAGCATCTCAATCAAGTGCTCTACAACGAGCTGACCGCGATCAACCAGTATTTCCTGCATTCGCGCATGTACCGCAATTGGGGCTATCGCGAACTTGCCGAGCATGAATACAACGAGTCGATCGACGAGATGAAACACGCCGATCGCCTGGTTGAGCGCATCCTGTTTCTCGATGGCCTGCCGAATCTGCAGAAGCTCGGAAAATTGAAGATCGGCGAAAAACCCGCCGAGATGCTCCAGTGCGATCTCGACCTGGAGAAGGGCGCGCTGCACGACCTCAAGACCGCGATTGCCCATTGCGAAAGTGTCGCCGACTACGTCAGCCGCGAGCTGTTCGAGGACATCCTCGAATCCGAGGAAGAGCACATCGACTGGCTGGAAACCCAGCTCGGCCTGATCAGCCACATCGGCGAGAACAACTACCTGCAAACCAAGATCGGCAGTTGATCGTTTTGTTGCTCAGTTCAGAACGGTCGCACGATCACCAGGATCACGATCGCGATCAAGATGATGGCCGGAATCTCGTTGAACCAGCGCAGCCAGCGCGACGACCGCCGGTTCGCATCGCGGGCAAATTTTGCGGTCATGCCGGCCAGCGCGAAGTGGTAACCGATCAGCATCATTGCGAGCAGCAATTTGAGTTGCAGCCAGTGCTGCTGCATGTAGCCCGGTGCCGATTTCGCAAAAGCGAGCAAGGTCAGCACACCGAACAGCACCGAAAAACCGCCACCGATGTGCGTCATTACCAGCAACCGTCGCTCCATGATTTTCAGCCGCTCGCGCACAGCCACCTCGCTCGCCTCGGCGTGATACACGAACAAGCGCGGAAGATAGAACAGACCGGCGAACCAGGTCACCACGAAGATGATATGTGCTGCCTTGAGCCAGAGCATGTTGCAATCCCGAGGGTTTCGATGCCAAAGGGTAACCCGGAGGGATTGGTCTGCGCACTATCTACCCGACTCGGCACGAACCGTCGGCACTGGTCGCGCATGTCGTGTTAGGCGAGGCTTGAAGAATGCCGCGTAATCCCATGCAGCCTTTCATCATCCGCACGCTCGATGTCGCCGCGCGGCGCCGTTTCTGGGTGTTGCTGGTCCTCGGCTGGCTAGCCAGTATCCTGGTCGCCGGTGCCGTTGGCATGGCGATCAGCTCAAATACCGTCGATGCCAGCCACGGTAGCGAGACCAAAGTGCTCAAACGCGAAAATGAAAACTTGAAGGCCGAGCTTGCCGTGTCGCGGCGCGCAGAACAGGTGGCCAAGGTTGCGGTTGAGGAAGTTCAACGTACGGTGCGCGATCGCCAGGAGGAAATTGCCGGCCTGCGCGCCGATCTGGCTTTCTACAGTCGGCTGGTCGGCGGCGGGCGTGGCGAGGGGTTGCTGGTCCAGGGAATCAAACTCAGCCCCGTCGCCGGTTCGCGCGCATGGAATTTTTCGGCGACCCTGACGCAGAGCATGACCCGCGAACAGGAAATCGCCGGGAGGTTGACCCTCAGCGTCGATGGGGTTCGCGCCGGCAAACTGCAAACGCTCAACTGGGAGACCCTGTTGCAGAAGGATTCCGACAACGGCGTCGACTACAGTTTCAAGTATTTCCAGCAGGTGCGCGGTACCATCATGCTTCCTGAGGGCTTCAGTCCCAACCGCCTGCATGTGCAGGCCGAAGGTGATGGTCGCCGCGCGGAACGGGATTTCGACTGGAAGGAAGCACAAACCAACGAGGAGCCAGCTGATGTGGGCTAGCGGAAAACAGAACGGCAAGTCGATTGCTGCAATCACAACGCTGATTGCCGAAGGCACGACGATCCACGGCGACGTGCAGTTCACCGGCGGCCTGCATCTGGATGGCGCCATCGAAGGCTCGGTGAAAGCCGACGGCAGCGACGCGGTGCTGACCCTGAGCGCAAAAGGCCGCATCCAGGGCGAGATTCGCGTGTCCAATGCGGTCATCAACGGCACGGTCAATGGCGATCTGTTCGTATCGGAACGCCTTGAGCTTGCGAGCGCAGCCCATGTTGAAGGCAACGTCTATTACCACGTGCTGGAAATGGCGGCGGGTGCGCAAGTCAACGGCAAGATGGTCTACAAATCCGATGTGCCCAAACAGCTCAGCGGCCCTGAAACGGTATTCGCAACGTGATCAGGCGAGCTTGAATTGGTCTGCAACGCCACGATGTTCTGACAATGAGTAGTCCAACCACAGTCATCCCGACCTACCTCGATGCGCCGACTGCGCCGTTGCTGTTTACCGATGCCGCCGCGGACAAGGTCAACGAGTTGATTGCCGAGGAAGGCAATCCGGAATTGAAGCTGCGCGTCTACATCAGCGGCGGAGGTTGCTCGGGTTTCCAGTACGGCTTCACCTTCGACGAGGCGCGCGCCGAGGACGATCTTGCGATCGAGAAAGATGGCGTCGTGCTATTGGTCGATCCCCTGAGCCTGCAATATCTGGCCGGTGCCGAGATCGATTATTCCGAATCGCTCAGCGGTGCGCAGTTCGTCATTCGCAATCCCAACGCGAAAACCACCTGCGGCTGCGGTTCCTCGTTCACGGTCTGATTGCCGATTCGATAGAGTGCACATGCCTGAGCGCGTTCGCCAGATCAATATTTTCGGCGGACTCCAGCTCGATCGTCAGGCCGAGCAACGCGACGATGCCGACTGGCTGAGCGCGCATCGCTCCCATCCCAATGCCTGCTACCTGCTCTTGCGCCACGACGGGCGGGCGCTGGTCCATTGCGACCACGACGATCTGCGCCTGCTCGACAGCGACGAGTCCGCTGCCTTCGTCGATCATGCAAATGCGACGTTTCTCGGCAGCGACGATGCCAGACCGTATTTCCTGCTAACCGCAAACGAGACCCAATCGGAGGCGATCGGTAGCGCACTGTCAGCCGTGTTTCTGGATTTGCGCAGTGCTGGCTTGCGTCTGCACCCGTTTCAGGCGGGCCTGTTTTCGTATGCGCGCGCGCTTGCGTACTGGCAGGCGCGCACACGGTTCTGCCCGGTATGCGGCGCTTCTCTGCAGCTGCTCGCCGCCGGTCATCGCGCGCGCTGCAGCAATCCCGAATGCGCGACCGAACAGTTTCCGCGCACCGACGCGGCGATCATCGTGATCGTCCGCCACGGCGAACGCTGCCTGCTCGGCCGACAGGCAACGTGGCCGGAACGTCGCTACTCGACGCTCGCCGGCTTCGTTGAACCCGGCGAAACACTCGAAGACGCCGTCCGCCGCGAAGTATTCGAGGAGGCTGGCGTGCGTGTTGGTGAATGCGAGTATTTTTCGTCGCAACCGTGGCCGTTTCCCGCCTCGCTGATGATCGGCTTCCATGCACAGGCCGATGATCCGCACATCCGCTGTGGTGCCGAACTCAGCGACGCGCGCTGGTTCAGCGTCGACGATATCGTGCGCGGTCTGGCCACGCGCGAGCTCGTGCTGTCGCCACCGCTTTCTGTCGCCTATCGCTTGATCGAGGATTGGTTGCGCGAAACCGGCGGGCTGGAATTGTCCGGGCTGATGCACGACGAGCCATTTCGTCCGACTGCCTGATTGCACGGCGTGGAGGGCATCGGTGTCCGCATTTCCGCAGTGCCGAATCGATGCCTTCGTGCGCTTGACCGCGTAGCGTTTACAATCCACGGATTGGTTGTTCAACACCCCGACTTCGCTCAACAGCCCATCTGACGCTTATGGCCAAGATACTGCTCGCCATCGTCCTCGTCCTGATCGCCGCATCGGCCCTGCCCGATCTCGCGCGTTGGCGCGATTTTTCCTGGCTGCGGCGCTGGGTCGAAGCGTGGAAAAAGGACGTGTCGCGCAATCGCAGCGGTGTGCCATTGATCGTGATTCCGCTCATTGTGATTGTCGTCTGCGCGTTGATTCAGGGCGGCCTGCATGGCCGACTGTTCGAACTTGCCGCTTTCGCATTCGCGGTCGTCGTTTTTTACTACTCATGGGGACCGCGCGAACTCGAGACCGATATTGAAAGCGTATTCAAGGCACCCGACCGCGAGCGCCGTATCGCCGCTGTGCAGAGCCTGCGGCCGGACCCGGTCGAAGCGCCACTGCCGTTTTCTGCGGCGGCCATCGTCGAAGCGACTTTCCTGAGCGCCTTGTCGCGATGGTTTGGCGTTTTGTTCTGGTTCGTTCTGCTCGGGCCGGTCGGCGCGCTTGGCTATCGCGTGTTGCAAGTGCTCGGCCGCTCAAAAGCGTTCCGCGACGAGCTGCCGGAAGACGATCAGACATTGTTCGCGCGCATCGCCCTGATTCTCGACTGGGCGCCGGCGCATCTGCTGGCGCTTTCGCTGGCGCTGGTGTCCAACTTCGACGCAGTCATTCGCGTCTGGCGCAGTTACCACACCGCCAGCGGCAAGGGATACTTCACCCTCGATCTCGGTTTCCTGCGCGAACTCGCACGCGCGAGCGTCGCTGCCGACATGGCCGCCGATGAAGTCGATGACCGTGCCGATCCGCTGGTAGAACTCGCCGATGCGCGCACCCTGCTGCGCCGCGTTCTGGTGACCTGGCTGACCGTGGTTGGTTTGCTGGTGCTGGCCGGCTGGGTGCATTGAGCGTCGGATAACCTTTCGTCAAGTCGCCACCGACTTTGTGGTCCGTCAATCTGAGCGCTACGCGCGATTGCCGCGCAAATCCCGTACACGGCGCTCAAGTTCGGCCGCGCTCGCCAGTTCCGGCGACACCACATCGCCGACGACAAAGCCAATTCGCGCGCGCAACCGATGCGGCAGGCGCGCCCGCCCGAGTGTCGAATCGCGCCGGCTGAACATGCTTCCCCACATTCCCCGCAGCGCGGCGGGATACACCGGTACCGGTCGTCGCGCCAGCACTTTTTCGACACCGCTGCGAAACGCGGCGATCTCGCCGTCGCCGGTCAACCCGCCTTCGGGAAAAATGCAAACAACTTCACCGTCGGCCAGCGCCTGATCGATCTCGTCGAACGCACGCGCCAACAAAGCCGCATCTTCTTTTGCGCCGGCAATCGGAATCGCTTTCGCGGTGCGGAAAATGAATTTCAGCAGCGGAAGCCGGAAAATCTTGTAATACATTACATAGCGCATCGGTCGCCGCACGCAACCGCCGACAATCAGCGGGTCCATGTAGCTGACATGGTTGCAGACGATCAACGCCGCGCCTTCATCGGGAATTTTTTCGATGCCGTCGACCTCGATCTTGTACAGGGCATTGACGACGATCCAACTCAGGAATCGCATGAGGAATTCCGGCACCAACGTGTAGATGTAGATCGCGACGAGCGCGTTGAGGATCGCGACGACAAGAAAAATCTGCGGGATCGTCAGCCCGGCCGCGCCAAGACCAATGCCGACGCCAGCCGCCGCGACCATGAACAACGCATTGATGATGTTGTTGCCGGCAATCACCCGCGACAACTCGCTGCGTTCGGTGCGACTTTGCACGAGGGCGAACAACGGCACGATGTAGAAACCCGCGAACACACCGAGCATGACCATGTCGAACGCGACGCGCCAACTGCCCGGCGCAAGCAGAAATCCTATCGCGTTGAGATCGTGCAGCGTCGCCAAATCCGGGTGCGCGAAATACAGATCGACACCGAAAACGGTCAGCCCGATCGATCCGAACGGGACCAAACCGATTTCGACCTTGTGTCCAGACAGACGCTCGCACAGCAGCGAACCGACGCCGACGCCAATCGAGAACAGCGCCAGCACGAGAATCGCAACCGACTCGCTGCCGCCGAGAAACAGGCGCGTGTAGTTCGGCAATTGGGCGGTGAACACGCCGCCGAAAAACCAGAACCACGAGATACCGAGCACCGAATTGAACACGGTGCGATTGCGCGTGACATAGCCGAGCACGCGCACGGTTTCGCTGAACGGGTTCCAGTTGAATCGCAATTCCGGCGACGTCGCAGGAGCCGGAGGAATTGCACGCGATACGGCGTAGCCAATCAGCGCAATCGATATCACCAGTATCGATGCCGCCGTTGGCCCGACACCAACCAATGCCATCAACGATCCGCCCGCGATCATCCCGAACAGGATCGCCAGCGACGTGCCCATCTCGACCAGGCCGTTGCCGCCGACCAGTTCCTCGGGTTCGAGCGTCTGCGGCAGGATCGAATACTTGATCGGACCGAACACCGTCGAGTGCAGGCCCATCAGGAACAGCACGGCCAGCAACAACGGAATGCTTTTGCCGTGAAAGGCGTAGGCCGCAAGCGCCATCGCGGCGATCTCGAACAGCTTGACGTAACGGATCAACCGCGTTTTCTCGAACTTCTCGGCCAACTGTCCGGCGCTCGCCGAAAACAGGAAGAACGGCAGGATGAACAGGGCCGGCGCCAGATTTGAATAAAATCCGATCGCCGCGTCGCCGAGGCCCATATGAAACCCGACCAGCACGACCATGGCCTGGCGAAATGCGTTGTCGTTGAACGCGCCGAGCGCCTGCGTCGCAAAGAATGGCGCGAAACGACGCAGCCGCAACAAGGTGAACTGGCTGTGATCCGACATGGCCATGCGGCTCGGAGAATGTGCCGGCAATCTACCAGAGCTGGTTGCAGATGATGTCGAAGTCGACCGAAGAACAAACTGACGATTAATTGGAAACTTAACGGTCGCGCACCGGTCGCATCGCCCACCGCAGCCGCAACGGTTAAACTGGCCGCCCTCCCGCTACCGCGATTGCCATCCGGCGATCCTCCCAAAGCATGACGTCGAATCCCCTTCGTATCCTCCTGGGCGCGCTTGCGCTCACTATCGCCAGCCCTGTTTTTTCCGCAGACGCGCTGCTGAAACCATTGCCGAGCGGCGAACTGTCCAGACTGCCACCGGCCCAGGCGAAGTGGTTGCGCGACGAGCGCGCCGATTTCGACGCCGCCAAGGCCGCCTTGCTCGGCGGCCCATTGGTCGAGGCCTATGCGCGTATCGGCAGTGCCTACGGAAAACTCGGCCTTTACGATGTCGCTGAAATCGCGCTGTACGATGCATCACAGCTTGCGCCTGAAGTCAGTGGCTGGATCTACGCGCAAGGCTTGATCGCCGATGCACAAAAGCAGAGCGCCGCCGCGGTTGCTTTCTATAGCCGAGCGATTGCGATCGACAAGAACTACCTGCCCTATCGCATTGCGTTCGCCGAAGCAAAATTGCGTGCCGGCGATGCCGAGGCTGGTCGCGCGCAGCTCAGCCAGTACGCCGCCGACACAGCCGACGAGCCGCGCGCGCATGCCGTACTCGGTGACATCGCAATGGCGCAGAAGAAATATCCGGAAGCGATCGCGCAGTATCAGCTCGCGTTGAAGTTCGATCCGCAAGCCAACGCAGTCGAGGCGAAACTCGCCGATGCCTACACCGCAAGCGGCGATGCCAAGTCTGCCGCTACAGCGCGAGCGAAAGCGGGCCATGTTGCCGCGCGCCTCACCGATCCCGTGCGCGATGCGATTGTGGGTGCCGCGCTCAATGGCGACGAGGTTGCTACGGAAATCGCCAAAGCCACGTTTTTCTCGAACAACAACCGCTATGCCGCTGCGCTTGAGAGCCTCGATGCTGCGCTGCGCCTGCAACCGAACGATCCTCAGGCACTGGCGTTCCATGCGCGCGTCGATGCGATCAGCGGCAACCTCGCGCAAGCGAGCCAGCGTGCGCAGGCGGCACTGGCCGCGGCGCCAAACAGCGCTGTCGTTCTCGTTACCGACGCGACGATCAAGGAAATGACCAAGGACGATGCCGGTGCCGATGCGTCGTATCGCAAGGCGATTGCTGGGGGACCGACATTCGCCGACGCGCGCCTGCGCTACGGCACCTTTCTGATGCGCACCGGCAAGACGGCCGACGCGCTTGCCCAATTCAAGGAACTGACCCGGCTCGAACCGGCGCGTGCAGAAGGCTGGGCCTATCAAACCGCCGCCGAAGTCGTCCTCGGTCGTTGTGCAGATGCCTTGCAGGAGTTAACCGCGCAAACAAAAGAGCGACCGAAGAACCTGCTGGTTCGTCAATTGTTCGTGCGCATCGCCGCGACCTGCAAATCGGCAACCGCCGAACAGCGTAAGGCCGCGCTCGCCGACGGCGGCAATCTGTACACCAACACCAAGGGTCCTGACGTCGCCGATGCGTTTGCACTCGCCCTCGCCGCCAATGGTCGTTGGGAAGATGCTGTGCAGATCGAAAGCGGCGCGATGTT
>JBDTOS010000063.1:0-10862 GCA_039933095.1 Dokdonella sp. | reverse complement strand
CGTTGACTTCGATGATCGCAAGCCGGTCGCCAGCCTGCTTGATGTCCACACCGTAGAGGCCGTCGCCGATCGGGCTGGTCGCCTTCAACGCAAGCTTGACCACATCCTGCGGCGCGTCGCGTACCGCGAGTGTTTCGAAGCCCCCGCTCTTGGCTGCACCTTTCGCGCCGTGGTTGTAGATCTGCCAGTGCCCGCGCGACATGTAGTACTTGCAGGCATACAGCGCTTCGCGATTGAGGATGCCGATGCGCCAGTCGAACTCGGTGAACATGTACTCCTGGGCGAGCACCAGGGCGGTGTGCTGGAACAGTTCATCGGCTGCCGATTTCAGCCGATCGAGGGTTTCGACCTTGATGATGCCGCGCGAAAATGAACCGTCGGGAATCTTCAGCACCAGCGGAAAACCGAGCAGATCGGGCAGCTCGGCGAGCTTTTTTGCATCGTCGCGATAAAGGATCTCGGTGCGTGGCGTCGGCAGCTTGCGCGAACGCATCAGGTCGTACAGATAAATCTTGTTGGTGCACTTGAGGATCGATCCGGGATCGTCGATGACGACCATGTCCTCTTTCTCGGCCTTGATCGAGAAACGGTAGGTGTGGTTGTCGAGCGCCGTGGTTTCGCGGATGAACAACGCGTCATATTCGGCGAGCTTGCTGTAATCGTTGCGGGTGATCGAATCGACTTCGATGCCGAGCTCCTTGCCGGCGTCGACGAAATTCTTCAGCGCGCGCTTGTTCGACGGTGGCATCGGATCGGACGGATCGACCAGCATCGCCAGATCGAAACGGTACTTGCGGCGTGTACGTGGTTTGCGCCAGATTTTTTTCGAGAACCGGTCCAGCGATTGCGCAAAACCGTCCTCCTGGCCTTCCGACAGCGTATGCAGGCCGGCCGGTTTTATTGCGCTGATCTGCCAGATCCGTTCTCGTTCGAATTCGATACGCAGGATCGGGCACGGGAATGTTTCGAACACCTGGCGCGCGAGGTCTTCGAGGCTCGGATACGAGGTCTCGCCGAAATACACGAGGATGCCGAAATCGGTCGTGTCGCGACCGCCAGCGGCAAGAAACTTTCCGAGCTTGGCGTTGAGGTCCTCGATATCGAGGCCGTACAGCGAGCGTCGGCGCAAATCATTTATCGCACGTACCGACGGAATCACCTTGTGCCCGCGTGCCTCGGCCAGCAGGGACACGTAGTAGCCGGTGCCGAGATATTTGTACGTACGGCACAGGTTGATCACCTGGGTGCGTTCGTCGTCGTCGGTTATCGGTTCCTTGAGGTAATCCTGTGCCACCACGACATCGTCGGACGGGTAGTACGAACCCCAGTCCGATGCTTTTTCAACGACGATGACGAGCCGGCTCATGCGGAGGGATCAGGCAGGATTGACGGAACTGCGTTCAATGAAAATGGTTGTTGCGTCGAGGAGTGTAAGGATGGCGTTGCACAGCCGTTCTGGCGACTGCACGAAAAGTGTGACACAAGCATTGCGCCGACGGAACGAGTCCGCACGTCGCCGTTCACGCATGATTCCCGGTGTTGGCCGACGAGCAGAACAAGCCGAGCATGGACAAAGACGGTCGGGACAGTTGCCGGTATGCATGGGCGGTACTAGGCTGCGCGATGTGACTGCGCCCCATGCCAAATCTGCCGATCCGCCAACCAGTCTAGCCGGCGGATCGGTACGTGTTCGGCGGCCGCATATCGGCGATCTGGCTGCACTGATTGCGCTCGAAAACGAGACCTTCGTTGCCGATCGCCTCAGTGCGCGTCAGTGGCGCTATCACCTGACCAATCCGAACGCGCACGTACTGGTCGCCACGCGTGACGAAATGTTGATCGGCGCCTGCGTCGTGTTCTTCCGCGACAACAGCAAGCGCGCGCGTGTTTACTCGATCGCAACCGCTGCGGCTGCACGCGGTGCGGGTATCGGAGCGATGCTGCTCGCAGCGGCCGAAGCCGCGGCGCATCGGCGCGGGTGCACGGCTATCCGCCTGGAAGTGCGTCGCGACAATGGGGCGGCGCATCGCTTGTATTTGCGTCTCGGTTATCGCGAACTCGGCGTGCGTGCCGCCTACTACGAGGACGGCCACGATGCCTTCTTGTTCGAGAAACCTATCGCCATCGCAGCACCTGCAGTGAGCGACGAAGCGCGAAAGGGCTTGCCTACAAGCCGCTCGCGCTGATTTTTTCCGCCGTTGCCGAATCGCTTGCGCGCGCGACAAGTCCGCCAGTTGGCGAAAGACTGACACTGAACTGGCCGCCATCGACGAGTGGCAAATAGGCGGCGCTGCCGAAATCGGTGTCGATCCACGGCAGCCATGTTGGGAAGCGACGCTTAAGGCTCCATAGATCAAGTGGCGTCGTTGGCGCAAGATCGACCACGCTGCGTACGCGCTCACGCTCGTCGTTGCTGTTGCGATAGCGACCACTCAGCCGTTCGACCCGAAACAGCGGCGGCGCACCGAGCACCACGGCACGTGGCTGCCACTTGATCACATGTGCATCGAGTTGCCATTGATCGCCGGCCAACTCGACATGGCGTTGTCCACCATCGGCAAATGCAATATCGACTGCGTAGCGTTGCGGTGCGAGTTCACGCGTCGTCAGATGTGCGATCAATGCCTCGTCGGTCAGGCGTCGATAGCCGAGCAAGGTCGCTCCGCCGAATCCTGCGACCAGAGCGACGATCAGGAACAACAGCGACCACAAGCTGCGATAGGTCGCGCGCATTCTGTGGCGTTCCCGCCAATGGCGTCGTGCGCCGGCAGCGTGGATCAGCGACGTGAGCAGGAACAATCCGCCGACGATAAACAGACCAATCAGGATCGGAGTCAGTGACATGCGCGCAGGATAGCCGTTCGTCGTGGCGGATGCGCGGCTATACTCGCTACTGGCGCCGATCGACGGCGACCGATCACTATGGAGCGGCACGCGTGTGCATGAATCGATTTTCCCAAAACATCTTGATCCTCGCGCTGATCTCGACCTGCGCCGCACTGTTATCCGCCTGCGGCAACAAGGGCGCTCTCGTGCGCCCTTCAACGCCGGCGACGCCGACAACGACAGCGCAACCCTCGCCGCAGCCGGCAGCCCAGCCAAACCCGTCAGCGTTGAGATGACGATAGCGGCATCCGGAACGCAGACGCGCCGAAACCTGCGTTTCACCAAGATGCACGGGATCGGCAACGATTTCGTGATCATCGACGGACGTGTCGATCCAGCACCCATCGATGCCGATCTGGTGCGTCAGCTTGGCGATCGCCAACGCGGAATCGGCTTCGATCAGTTGTTGCGTATCGGCGTCGCCAGCGATCCGACCTGCCAGTTCTCCTACGCAATCTGGAACCGCAATGGCAGTACCGCTGCACAGTGTGGCAACGGCGTGCGCTGTGTCGCCGCTTGGCTGCATCGAGAAGGCGTGCTTGGCGATGGCGCGGTGCGCCTGGAAAGTCCGATCGGCGCAGTGGAAGTGCAGATGCTCGCCGATGGCAGCGTGCGTGTGGAGATGGGCGAGCCGCAGTTTTCGGTATCGGCAATCGGGCTGCGGGTTGCCGACGAGGCCGACCGCTACGCGATCAACCTGCCGAGCGGTCGTGTCGAATTCGGTGCGGTTTCGCTCGGTAATCCACATGCCGTCATCGCGGTGGACGATGTTGCCGCCGCACCGGTCGATACGCTGGGGCCGGCGATTTCGCACGCGGAGAAATTCGATCGTCAATGCAACGTCGGATTTGTCGAGCTGCGCTCGCGCAACCGGATTGGCCTGCGTGTCTGGGAACGCGGCGTCGGTGAAACCTTGGCCTGCGGCAGCGGTGCCTGTGCGGCCGTGGCGGTCATGCGCCAGCGCGATCTGGTCGATGCCGACGTGACCGTTTCGCTTCCGGGTGGCGAATTGCAGATTCACTGGCAGGGATCCGGGCATTCCCTCGCGATGGCGGGTCCTGCGACGTTCGTGTTCGATGGCGAATGGATTGCCTGATGCGCATTCCGGCAATTCTGCCCACAGCTACTGGTTGAACCCATGTCCGACCCAACCACAAAACCCGATTCGGCCGCTCTCGACATCGCGAGTTATCTACGTCGTCATCCGGAATTTCTGGCGAACTTTCCGGATATCGCCCTCGCCCTGCGCCTGCCGCGCGATAACGGCAAGACCGCGTCGCTGGCGAGTTATCAGCTCGATGTGCTGCGCGACAAGAATCGCGAGCTGTCGCGTCGCCTGCATGAGTTGACCGAGATCGCCCACGAGAACGAGCGCCTGACCCAGCGGGTACATGCGCTAACCCTGTCGCTGATGCAGGCGACCACATTGTCGGAAACGGTCTCGCGCCTCGTCGCAAGCTTGACCGAGGACTTTCACACTGAGCTGGTGCGTCTGGTGTTGTTTCGCAACGATCCGGAATTACCTGTGGCCGAGTGGTTGCAGGTCGAACCGGAAGGCGCACAGGCGCTGCCGGCGTTCACCGAATTTTTCGAACAAGGCGAGCCGTTGTGTGGTCGCCTGCAGAAGGAAAAACTCGATACGCTGTTTGGAGATCGTAGCGGCGAGGCGGCATCGACCGCGCTGTTGCCGCTCGCCGATCAAGGCATGCTCGCAATTGCCAGCAGCGACAGCAATCGTTTCCACCCAGGCATGGGCACGGTGTTTTTGAAATTGATTTCGGCTGCGGCAAATACCGCGCTCATGCGGTTTCCGCACAAACTCTGGTAGCGCGCTCTTGGCTACGTCGCTGCGCGAAGCGGTCGATCGGTTTCTGAGTTATCTGCACGTCGAGCGACGCTATTCGCCAGCGACCCTGAAGGGTTACGCGCGCGCGCTGACGCAGCTTCAGGCGCACGCCGAGGCGGCGTCCCTGTCGCACTGGCACGATGTCACCACCGCGCAACTGCAAGCGCTGGTCGCGCAGGAACATCGACGCGGATTGGGACCGGCCAGTCTCGCCGCGCTGCTGTCGGCGTGCCGCAGTTTTTTCCGCTTTCTCGCGCGCGATGGCGAGGTGTCGCTGAATCCGGCGGTCGGTGTGCGTACACCGAAACTGCGCCGCAAATTGCCGAACGTGCTCGATGTCGATGAGGCCAGCAGTCTGGTTGATCTGAGGGCAACCGATCGCGACGCGCCGCGCGATCACGCGTTGCTGGAGCTGCTGTATTCGAGCGGGCTGCGCGTTGCCGAGATTGTGTCATTGCGCTGGTCCGATCTTGACTCCGGCGAGGGTCTGCTGACGGTTGTCGGCAAGGGTTCGAAAACCCGTATCGTGCCGGTCGGGAGCAAGGCGCTCGCGGCGCTGGCGACTTTGCGCGACCAGCAGTCGCCCGCAGGCGACGATGCTATTTTCGTCGGTAGACAGGGCCGGTCGATGTCGACCAATGCAGTGCGTGAGCGCGTCAAGCGCCGAGCGCGCGAACAGGGCGTATGGAAACGCGTGTACCCGCATCTGTTGCGCCACTCCTGCGCCAGCCACATGCTCGAATCCTCGGGTGATCTGCGCGCCGTGCAGGAGTTGCTCGGTCACGCCGACATCGGTACCACGCAAATCTATACCCATCTCGATTTCCAGCATCTGGCCAAGGTCTACGACGCCGCGCATCCGCGCGCACGGCGCAAGAGCAATGCCTAGCGGCAGCAATCGTATGAGCTCCAATTCGCGCGCAACCCTTGGAATACACAGCTGCCGCCCCAGATAGGATGCTCTTGTCCGGCATCAGCCGACTCGCTGGGAACCACTGATGGAATCGTTTCACGCCACAACCATTGTCTCGGTTCGCCGCAACGGCAAGGTTGTGATCGGCGGCGACGGCCAGGTGTCGCTCGGTAATACGATCGTCAAGGCGAATGCGCACAAGGTGCGGCGGCTTGGTAAGGGCGATGTGCTCGCCGGATTCGCCGGTGCGACGGCCGATGCATTCACATTGTTCGAATTGTTCGAACAGAAGCTCGAACGCTACAGCGGGAACCTCACCCGTGCCGCCGTCGAACTGGCCAAGGAATGGCGCACCGATCGCCGTCTCGGTCGGCTCGAAGCGATGCTCGCGGTTGCCGACAAGCAGGCCTCGTTGCTGATCTCAGGCAATGGCGATGTGCTTGAACCCGAAAACGGTCTGATCGCGATCGGCTCCGGCGGCCCGTTTGCGCTTGCAGCCGCGAAGGCCTTGCTCGACAACACCGAGCTTGAAGCGCGCGAAGTCGCTGAGCGTGCGTTGAAGATCGCCGGTGATATTTGCATCTACACGAACCAGAACCTGACTTTTGAAGAGCTGGATTGAAAGCCGGGATTGGGGATCGGAGATTCGGGATTCGTTTCTGACGATCAACAGTGTCACGATGAATTCTCGCGTTGCCGACCCGTATCCCCAAGCCCAAATCTCCAATCCCGAACCCCGAAAAAGCCCATGTCCGAACTCACACCGCGCGAAATCGTCAACGAACTGGATCGCTACATCATCGGCCAGAACGCCGCCAAGCGCGCGGTGTCGATTGCGCTGCGCAATCGCTGGCGCCGCATGCAGCTCGAACCCGAGTTGCGTAATGAGGTAACGCCGAAAAACATCCTGATGATCGGCCCGACCGGAGTCGGCAAGACCGAAATCGCACGCCGTCTCGCCGCACTTGCGAATGCGCCGTTCATCAAGGTCGAGGCGACCAAGTTCACCGAAGTCGGTTATGTCGGCAAGGATGTCGAACAGATCATTCGCGATCTTGCTGATGCGGCGGTCAAGATGGTCAGCGCACAGGCCAGGACGCGCGTGCGCAGCCAGGCCGAAGACTACGCCGAGGAGCGATTGCTCGATGCACTGCTGCCGCGCCGTGAGCGCGACAGCGTCGGTTTTGCGAATGAGCCTGTCGCACCCGATGCGCGCGATGCCGATACTCGCCAGAAGCTGCGCAAGCAGTTGCGTGAAGGCAAGCTCGCCGAGCGCGAGGTCGAGATCGATGTCTCGCTCAATGTCGGCGTCGAGATCATGGCGCCGCCCGGCATGGAGGAAATGACGTCGCAATTGCGCGGCATGTTCCAGTCGCTGGCCGGCCAGCGCAGCCAGAAGCGCAAGCTCAGTGTGCAGCAGGCGTTGCCGCTGCTGATCGACGAGGAAGCCGCCAAGCTCGTCAACGACGAGGAAGTCAAAACCGAGGCGCTCAGTGCCTGCGAGCAGAACGGCATCGTGTTCATCGACGAGATCGACAAGGTCGCCCAGCGCGGCGAGTTCAGCGGTGCCGGCGTCAGTCGCGAAGGTGTGCAGCGCGATCTGCTGCCGCTGGTCGAAGGTTCGGCGGTGTCGACCAAATACGGCATCGTCAAGACCGACCATATCTTGTTCATTGCATCGGGCGCGTTCAGTGTTGCCAAACCGTCCGATCTGATCCCCGAACTACAGGGCCGGTTTCCGATCCGCGTGGAGCTGTCGGCACTCAATGCCGATGATTTCCGCCGGATTCTGACCGAGCCGCAACACGCGCTGACCAAGCAATACACCGCGCTGCTCGGTACCGAAGGCGTCAGTGTGACTTTTGCCGACAGTGGTATCGAACGCCTTGCGGGTATCGCATTCGATGTCAACGAACGCACCGAAAATATCGGCGCTCGGCGTCTGCATACTGTGCTCGAGCGGTTGCTCGACGAGATTTCGTATGAGGCGGCCGACAAGAATGGAGAGAGCTATGTCATTGATTCCGAATACGTCGACAAGCACCTTGCCGGTATCGTCAAGGACGAAGACCTGTCGCGCTACATTTTGTGAGCGCGCGTTACTCGCATAGTTGCGTCGCCTGCCCATGTGTCCGACCATAAGCCCATGAGTACTGTTGTTCCGTTCAAGGCGCGCGGCATTCGCGTGCTGCTGCGCGAGGCGCTCGACCAGCGCACGCCGATGCGATTCCTGCGTGAGCGCATCAATCCGGGTCTGACTCATGGCTTCGTGATCGGCTTGTCGCGCGAGTATTGCCTGATCGCCGAAGTGGGAGATTCGATGCGTTTCGATGGCTATGTTGCTGTCGCGATAGCCGACTTGAGTCTGGCCGAGACCGATCCGTCGGCCGAATTCGTACTCAAGGCATTGGCCTTGCGCAACGAGGAGCTGGCGATTCCGAAGGACTTCGAACTTACCGACTGGACCACGATTGCGCGTTCTGCAGCCAAGATCGCACCCCTGCTTTCGCTCAATATGGTCGAGGACGACGAGGGCGAAGTCAGCTACGTCGGCCAACTGGTCGGTGTTGAAAGCGAGGGCCTGATTCTGCGCGAACTCGATCCGAATGCAGCCTGGTATCCCGACACGGGCGGCTACGAATTCGAGTCGATTGGTTCGATCGGATTTGGTAACGGCTATCTTGATGCGCTCTGGCAGGTCGCTGGTTCACCGGGCGATCCGCTGGCGCCGCGCAAGCCGCTGTCCGATACACTGCATTGATGCGATCGTCCGTGATCGCTGTTTGGTTGGGCGTTGAGTAGCGGTTGACGGTACCTGCGAATAAGTGAAACCAGAGCGGCCATCCGTGGCCGCACTCTTGAGTTATCTATGCGATCGCCCGTGATCGCTGTTTGGCTGGGCGTTGAGTAGCTGTTGACGATACCTGCGAATGGGTGAAACCAGAGCGGCCATCCGTGACCGCACATCTCAACGAGCGCGACTCTGCGCCGATTTTCGTGGAAGGTTTGTGTTATGACCAGTCCGGTACCTACCAGCATTACGCTGCATCGCGCGTCGCACGCGCTCGAGGTGGCGTTCGACAGTGGCGAGACGTTTCGCTTGCCTGCCGAGTATCTGCGCGTCAATTCCCCGAGTGCGGAAGTGCAGGGGCACGGACCGAGTCAACGTGTGCTGGTTGCCGGAAAAGCCAACGTTGCGATCGATGCGGTTGAACCGATAGGACATTACGCCGTGCTGTTGCGTTTCAACGATGGCCACGCGAGCGGTCTTTTTTCCTGGGATGTGCTGTACGCGCTCGGGCGCGATCAGGCGCGCAACTGGCAGACGTATCTCGACGCGTTGGACAAAGCCGGATTGAAGCGCGGCTAGCGCGGCGTCTCCGTATCTCGCGGGTAACATGCGTTACCGAACCTCGTCGAAGAGGTTACGTTCCCCTAGGAATGTCGGGGCCGACCGTCCCGTCTTCGTTTGCGCGCCTGTAACCCTCTACGCACTCACATAGGGAGTGTTGCGCGACAATATTCAGCGAAGGCACCTCGACAGGTGTGACCACATCCTGATTCATGCAGGAGTTCGCCTTGACATGCGCAGGAGATACACACACGATGCCGCGCAACACCCCGGATGCGGGTACCGGACAGTAGTTTTGGGGCGGTCTTCGAATCTATCACCTCGAGAGGAGCAACGATGGCACAGTCGACTTTTGCAGTCACCTATGACAACCAGGTGATTTGGCTCGATTCAGCTGGCAATCAAGACTCCGTTTCCCCTGAGAATTTCGCATTGTCCGTGACGTGCGATATCGACGGAACCATCTGGATCGTGAGTACGGATTACGGGCCGAATGGAAACATCATCAAGTACTGTCAGGGATTCCCCGAGCAGTCCAACTGGGTGTCGCTGGATGCATCGCTGGGAGCAATCCAGGTGGTGGGGCGATCCCAGGGCCGTTGCGTCTTTCTGGCACCGGATGGATCGGTCCATCTAGCCGATACTTCGGGCGGGCATTGTCAAATAACCAAGATTGGCGCGGCGAGCTGCGTGGCGGCGTTGGGCGACTTCCCGATCTACATTCTCACCAACACAGTTGTGCAGGGCAGCGGAAACGTCATCGAGTCAACGGATGACGAAGGACAGACCTGGACGACTGTTCCGAATGGTGATGCAGCTCGGGCGACCCAGATTTTTGTGCAGGTTTACAACTTTGTCGTGTTTCTGAATGACGATGGTGCGGCGGGATTTCTGGATGGAACCCAAAACAATCAAGTTCGAATCGTCTCACCGCCGAACCTGGCCTTGGCGCTTGGAATATCTGGCGCGAATTCATGGTGGGTCGTTTCCACCGATGTCGATCCTCAGACCGGCGGCAATTTTTTGAAATACTGGGACGGCGGAGGCACCGATGGTTCTAACTGGAAGACGACCACGCCACCGATACCGGGAGTCGCCGTCGGGCCTCGCTAGTCTTGGCATTGAGCAGGTCGAAAGGCTCGTCAACTGCTCGGCGCTCGACCGACAACGCGACGCAGGAAACCTGGCCCAAGTCGATGAATTCGGGAGACTGTAGCTTCGCCAGCGATTCAGCTTTTTATCCAACCGCGACAAAGCGATGCGTTTGCGGTTGCGCATGCCACCTTGCGGTGTTCACGCGGGCATCGCGTCGCTCGCTATACTTTCGCTTCACCCTCTTTCCGCGCCGCCGTGCTGCAACGCCTGCTCTATACGTTGACGATGTATCTGCTTACACCGGCGATCCTGTATCGCCTGGCGGCGCGCGGTTTGCATTATCCGACCTACCTTGAGCGTTGGCGCGAGCGTTTCGGTTTTTTCCCCGATCCCGGCATTCGCGACAGCATCTGGATTCATGCCGTGTCGATGGGTGAGGTCAACGCGGCGCTGCCGTTGATCGAGGCGCTGATGCTGCGTTATCGCGATACGCCGTTTGTCATCACCACGGTCACGCCGACCGGCTCCGAGCGTGTGCGCAAGCTGTTCGGCGAGCGCGTGTTTCACGTTTATCTGCCGTACGACATCACCGCATCGGTTGAACGTTTTCTCGATCGCGTGCATCCGCGTCTGGCCGTGGTCATGGAGACCGAGATCTGGCCGAACCTTTTCATGACGTGTCACGAACGCGGGATCCCGATCGTCGTCGCCAATGCTCGCCTGTCCGAGCGCAGTCTGCGTGGCTACGGACCGGTGCGACCGCTCGCGCG
>JBDTOS010000062.1:0-10999 GCA_039933095.1 Dokdonella sp. | reverse complement strand
GCAGGATGTGGTTCTTGAACTGGTCCTGGAACACCATGATGGTGTCGTAGGCGAGCGAGCCGCAGATCAGCGCTGACATAGGTTTTTGCGTCCGTCACAGAAGGCAATGGCGGCGACAGGCGGAGCACTGCGACGTGAAAATCGCGCGCGGGCAATGTCACCGGGGATACGCAGATTGTGACAGATCGACCAGCGCTGAGGCAGTGAGGGGCGTTCGATATGGTCGATCCGGTACCATCTGGCAATGCCCCACGCCCAACTCGATCTGAATATTCCGACCGGCGACGAAGTCAAAACGACGACGTGCTACATGTGCGCGTGCCGGTGTGGAATTCGCGTACATCTGAAGGACCAGAAAATTCGCTATATCGACGGCAATCCCGAGCACCCCGTCAACCGCGGCGTGATCTGCGCGAAAGGCTCGGCCGGGATCATGCAGCACTATTCGCCGGCACGACTTTCCAAGCCCTTGCTGCGAGTCGGCGAACGCGGCAAGCGCGAGTTTCGCGAGATCGAGTGGGATGAGGCGCTGGCGCTTGCCACGAAGTGGCTTGGCGATATCCGCGCGACCGATCCTGATGCGCTTGCGTTCTTCACTGGCCGCGATCAGTCGCAGGCACTCACCGGGTGGTGGGCGCAACAGTTCGGCACGATCAACTACGCGGCGCACGGCGGTTTCTGTTCGGTCAACATGGCCGCCGCCGGCATGTATACGCTCGGTGGCAGTTTCTGGGAATTCGGTGAACCCGATTGGGATCTGACCCAATACCTGATGCTCTGGGGTGTCGCCGAAGATCACGATTCGAACCCGATCAAACTCGGCCTCGGCAAACTCAAGGCGCGCGGGGCGAAGATCGTCGCGATCAATCCGGTGCGCAGCGGTTACGGTGCTATCGCCGACGAATGGGTGCCGATCAATCCCGGCACCGATGGTTTGCTGGCCGGCGCGCTGATCCACGAATTGCTGCGCACCGATCGGATCGATCTTGATTACCTGGTGCGCTACACGAATGCGCATTACCTGGTGATTCGCGATCCAGGTGCTGCGGACGATGGATTGATTGCGCGCAATTCGGACGGCCATGCGCTATGTGCTGTGCGAAATATTTCGAAGCGAAACCCATCCCCACCCAACCCTCCCCTTGAAGGTGAGGGCTATATGTTGGCGCGTGCCGATGCGATCGACATTTCGCCGCTGATCGTCGGCGAATATGCGCTTGCCGATGGCCGCAAGGCCGTCCCGGCATTTCACCTTTTCGCTGAGCGTTTTCTGTCTGACGAATACGCGCCGGACACGGTGACCGCCGCGTGTGGCGTCGGCGCCGACACGATTCGACGACTTGCGCGCGAGCTGGCGGAAACCGCATTCGACAACGCGATCCGAATTCCGCAGCGCTGGACCGATGCGAACGGTCGCGAACATACGGAGATGATCGGGCGTCCGGTTGCAATGCATGCAATGCGTGGCATCTCGGCGCACGCGAATGGCTTTCATACCTGCCGCACCTTGCATCTGTTGCAGATGCTTCTCGGTGCGATCGATACACCGGGCAGCTTCCGTTACCAGCCGCCGTACCCGAAGCCGGCGCCGCCGCCGAATCGACCCGGCAAATCGCGCAAGGACAATGGCGCGCTCGATGCCGGGCCGCTTGGCTATGTGCACGCGCCCGAAGATTTGCTCGTCGACGCCGATGGCAAGCCGCGCCGCATCGACAAGGCATTCTCGTGGGAGCATCCGTTTGCTGCGCACGGCATGTTGCAGAACGTGATTGCGAACGCGTGGGCCGGCGATCCGCGTCGCATCGATACGCTGTTCCTGTTCATGGCCAACATGGGCTGGAACTCGGCGATGAACACGACGCAGACGCGGCAGATGCTGACCGATCGCGACGCGACGACTGGCGATTACCGCATCCCGCGCATCATCTATGTCGATGCTTACGATTCGGAAACCGTCGCCTACGCTGATCTCGTATTGCCCGACACGACTTATCTGGAACGCCACGACTGCGTCAGCATGCTGGATCGTCCAATTTCAGATGCCGACGCAGCAAGCGATGCGATTCGCCAGCCGGTGCTGCAACCCGATCGCGATGTGCGTCCGTTTCAGAGTGTGTTGCTCGATCTCGGCGCGCGCCTTGGCTTGCCCGGCATGGTTGATAGCAACGGCGCCGCGATCTATCGCGACTACGCCGACTACATCGTGCGTCACGAGCGTTCGCAGGGCGTTGGATTGCTTGCCGGCTGGCGTGGCGCTGAGGGGACGAAAAAAGGTATTGGCGAACCGAATCCAGACCAACTCGATCGCTATATCGAAAACGGCTGCTTCTGGCACGAACCCGTTCCTGTCGCCGGCCGCTATTACAAGATGGCCAATCGCGACTATCTTGATTGGGCAAAGAACCTTGGGTTTATCGGCAGCAACGCACCGATCGTGCTTGAGTTTTATGCCGAAAAATTGCAGCGGTTTCGGCTTGCCGCGCTTGGGCACGGTGCGATGCAACCACCGGAAAGTGAGCGGGAGCGCGTGGCGAAATATTTCGATCCGCTGCCGTTTTACTACGGCTCAATGGAAATCGATCCGGCGTCACAGCGGAACCCATCCCCACCCAACCCTCCCCTTGAAGGGGAGGGCCGTAATCCTCAGCGCGGGCGCTTTGATCTATCGGCGATCACCCAACGGCCGATGTTCATGTATCACGCATGGGGTTCACAGAATCGTTGGCTGCGCCAGATCGCGACGCGCAATTATCTGTATCTGCACCCTGATACCGCGGCCGCCAACGGCGTCGATGACGGCGACTGGATCTGGCTGGTTGCGCCGCGCGGGCGCATCCGCGTGCAAGCGAAACTGCATGCGGGTACATCACCCGGCACGGTGTGGACGTGGAACGCGATTGGCAAACGCAAGGGCGCGTGGGCGCTCAGCGCGAACGCGCCCGAGGATGTCGATGGTTTCCTGCTCAATCACCTGATTGATGAATCGCTGCCGCGTGCAGGCGAAAGTCCGGGCTACGCCAATGCCGATCCGGTGACGGGACAGGCCGCATGGTTCGATCTGCGTGTACGAATCGAACGCGATGAGGCACCATCGCATCCCGGCCACCGCATCGACGTGGCTGCGCGAGGAGTCGCTGCATGAGTTTTGCCGCATGGATGACACTGGCCATCGTGATCGGTGCAATCGCACTGTTCGCGAGCGAGAAGGTGCGCATTGATCTGGTCGCGCTGATCGTACTGGTCCTGCTGGTCGTGCTCGGTCTGGTATCGCCGGCTGAAGCTTTGTCCGGATTCAGCAACGAAGCAACGGTCACGGTCGCGGCGATGTTCGCGTTGAGTCTCGGCATCGAGCGTTCAGGCGCATTGGAACCACTCGGGCGCTTGTTGATGCGCATCAAGAAACCCTGGCTGCTCACGCTCGCGTTGATGCTCGCGATCGCGCCAATGGGTGCTTTCGTCAAGAACATTGCTCTTGTCGCGACCTTCCTGCCGCTTGCGCTGCGCGTCTGCGCGCGCACTCATACCTCGCCCGCACGCGTACTGATGCCGATGGCCTACGCGGCGCAGATGGGTGGTGTGTGTACCCTGATCGGCACATCGTCGAATCTGCTCGCCGACAGTCTCGCGCAGAAACATGGACTGCCGCCGTTCGGTGTATTCGAATTCACCAAGCTCGGAGCATTGCTGGCCGTTTCAGGAATCATCTATTTGATGTTGATCGGGCGCTGGTTGTTGCCGAAACACGTCGACGCGCAGATGCCCGAGGAAGTCGAGATCGGCAACTATGTGACCGAGCTACAGGTCATGTCCGACTCACCGTTGATCGGTCAGTCGATCTCCGACGCCAAACTCGGCGAAACCTACGGCGTCTATCCGCTCGAATTACTGCGTGGCGACAAGCATATGTGGTCCCCACGCTCGCAGAAAATGCAGGAAGAAGACGTGCTGCTGGTGCGTGGCAAGTGGGACAAGATCGAGGATTTCCGCAAGCGCGCGCGGCTAGAAAATGCATCCGAGCATCGTTATGTGGAAGACAGCGATCACCCACGTGTCCTTGCCGAGATGATGGTCGCACCTGCCAGTTCGATCGAGGGCAGCAACCTCAGCGAACTCGATTTCAAGTGGCGCTACAACGCGACCGTCCTTGCCATCCACCGGCGCGGACATATCCTGCGCGAGAAGATCAAGGACGCACGCCTGGAAGTCGGCGACGTGCTGCTGATGCTGGTCGACGAAGACGTCATGCCGAAGTTGCGCGGCGACGATCGCCTGATCGTGCTGAGCGAACGCGAGGACGATCGCCGCATGTCGCGCAAGGCGATTCTCGCAGCGGCGATCATGGTCGGCGTCGTGGTTGTTTCCGGCATGCATCTGCTGCCGATTCCGGTTGCCGCGATCGCCGGGGCGATCATGATGGCGATTGCCGGCTGCTTCGGTCGCAAGGACATCTACGAAGGCATCGACTGGAAAATCATCATCCTGCTTGCCGCGATTCTTCCGCTTGGCGCGGCGATCGAGAATTCGGGGTTGTCCGACATCGTCGTCAATGCCGGTATGAATCTGGTCGGTCATCACGGGCCGCTCGCCGCGCTGCTGATGGTGTATCTGTTGACTGCACTTCTTACCGAATTGATGGGACACAATCCGTCGGTCGTGTTGATGGCCGGAATCGCAATTTCAGTGGCGCACTCGGTGCACGCCGACCCGAAGCCTTTCATCATTGCCGTCGCATTCGCGGCAGCGACCTCGTTCGCGACACCGGTCGGCTATCCGACCAATACCATGGTGTACTACGCGGGCGGCTACAAATTCACCGACTTCATGAAAATCGGCATCCCGCTGATTGCGCTGTTCTGCACGCTGTCGATGTATCTGATTCCGTACTTCTGGCCGCTGCAACCGTGATCCTGTCGAAATGATTCCGCAGTCATGACCATGCTGCCAACGCCGAGCGCGAAAAAGCTCGGTCTTGTTATCGATCTCGATACCTGCGTCGGCTGCCATGCGTGTGCGGTCGCCTGCAAGGAATGGAACGACGGTGGCCAGTTCGGCCCGTTGCCGGATAGTGATCCATACGGCGCGCAACCCGACGGCGTCTGGTTCAATCGCGTACACAGCTACAACGTGTTGCCGACATCTGCCGGATCGGCGACTTCGGCAATGACGGTTCATTTCCCGCGCTCGTGCCTTCATTGCGAGACGCCCGCGTGCGTTACCGTGTGCCCGACCGGCGCGAGCTACAAACGCGCCGACGACGGCATCGTGCTGGTCGATGAAGACAAATGCATCGGCTGCCAGTTGTGCGCATGGGCATGTCCGTACGGCGCGCGCGAAATCAGCGAGCAGCGCGGCACGATGCAGAAATGCACGCTGTGCGTCGATCGCATCTACAACGAAACGCTCGACCCGGCCGATCGGCAACCGGCCTGCGTGATGGCCTGCCCGACGCGCGCGCGTCACTTCGGCGACCTCGGCGATCCGAATTCGGATATTTCGAAGTTGGTCGATGAGCGTGATGGCTACGCGCTGATGCCGGAATTCGGCTACCAGCCGGTCAATCGCTATCTGCCACCACGAGCACGGCGCGACGGCAACAGTTCGGCCGCGAGCAAAACGCTGACAGACACCGCGATCGATCCGCAAAAACTTCCACCGATCCTGCGCTGGATCGATCGCGCGCTGTCGCGCTGAATCGATACGCTGAGCCGATGCGTCCATCGTTTTCGATCATCTGTTTTACGACACTGTCGGGCACCGGCTACGGCCTGCTGTTTCTGATCGGTATCGTGCTGGTTTCAGCATCGCCGATCGGATCGCCGAACTCGCTGCTCATCGCCCTGTGCGTGGGGTTCGTGCTTACGAGCGTCGGGCTGCTCGCGTCGCTCGCACACCTCGGTCGCCCGTCGCGAGCCTGGCGCGCGTTTTCGCAATGGCGCAGTTCGTGGTTGTCACGCGAGGGCATCGCATCGCTTGTGACGGTGCCAGTGATGGCCGCGGTCGGATTTGCGCTCTGCAACCCGCCGCACGGACGATTCACGTTGCGCGCTCTGGGTCTGCTGCTCGCCGCTTGCTGCATGGTGACGGTGACCTGCACCGCGCGCATCTATTCGTCGCTGCCGCCGATTCGCGCCTGGCACAATCGATTTACGTTACCCGGTTATCTGCTGCTGGGTCTGACCGGCGGCGCCGTGTGGTTTTGCGCGATTGTCGCGAGTAATGCTGCGGACGCCGACAGCGTGTCTCTCGCCTACTCAATCCTTCTCGCCAATGCCTTGGTCATCGCTCCGGCAAGCGCTCTATTCAAGCGCACCTATTGGCGACACATCGACGCGTTGACACCGATCACGACTGCGGTCGCAACCGGACTCGATCGCCTCGGCGACGCGAGCAGTTTTGAACAACCGCATACCGAGGAAAATTACCTCACGCGCGAGATGGGCTTTGCATTGGCGCGCAAGCACTCGGTCTCGCTGCGCGCGTTGGCGTTCTGGACGGTACTCGCCGCACCCTTGTTTTCGGTCGCTGTAGCCCTGATGTTTGGCGGCGGGCTGTTGTTGACGTGCGTGCTCTGGCTCGTGGTATTCGCCAGCACCGCTGCGATCCTCGTCGAACGCTGGCTGTTCTTCGCCGAAGCCACGCATAGCGTGAAATCGTATTACAACTGAACCGTCAAGGAAGCTTTGAACAGTCCACGCGGACTCGTTCGGAGCATCCTCAAGGTTCACCGCGCGTTCAATTTCGGTCGTTAAAGTGCGCACCCTCGCGTTGATGTTGCACGCGACGCTCCCATGCGCAAAGCGCCCTCTCGTTACCCTACCTCCTAGCAAGGAAATCCGATGATCAAGGCAGTACTTACTGCGGCCATTCTGGCTGCGATTCCATTTGCCGCACATGCAGACGACGACGCCAAGGCACCTGCCGATGGCAGCTGGTCAGGCTCGGGCGAAGCCGGCCTTGCTGTTTCCAGCGGCAACACCAAGAGCCAGAACGTCAACCTGAAGCTGCAATTTTCCAAGGAAGACGAAACCTGGAAGGACAACATCTACCTCAACGTCCAACGCGCCAAGAGCGAATCGAACGTTGCGACCGTTCAGAACGGCCAGATCGTCAATGTCAGCAAATATGAGCTGACGTCCAATCGCTACGAAGCAGGCGTATCCGCCGGCTACAAACTCGATGAGCGCAGTTACATCGTCGGTGCCGTGCGTTACGAACACGACGAATTCTCATCGTTCGACTACCAGGCCACCGTTTCGCTCGGTTACGGCTACACCGCGATCAAGAATGCCCAGACTGAACTCAGCTTTGAGGCCGGCCCCGGCTACAAGCGCTCTGCAACACGCCCCTACACGGTCGTCGATACGACGGTCCCCGTGCTCAGCCTCCCGGCCACGATCGTGGTTCCGGGAACCGACGGCGAACTGATTGGCCGTGGACTGATCGCATTCAAGCACAAGTTCACCGATACCACGGCGTTCGAAAATACGTTCCTGGTGGAAACCGGCAGCAACAATACCTTCCTGCAAAACGACGCAGCGGTCTCGGTTTCCATGACCGACAAGCTCGCGTTGAAGGTCGGCTACCAGGTTCGCCACAACTCCGACGTCAACCCGGGCACCGATCAGACCGATCAGTTGCTGACGACGAATCTCGTCTACAAGTTCTGATCGAAGCGCATCCTTGTATCAGCGAAGACTCCACTCACCACGCCGATAAAAGTTGCCGGCAAGCTAGTGGTGTGGAGCGAGCAATTCGCCCGCACCCAGTTCCAGCAGTCTTGCAGCCACGGATTTGCCGAGAGCGATGCCCGCTTCGCGCGGCGCTTCGGCATGCGCACGCACACAGCGTCCCTCGCCCGCTTCGCCAACCCAACCCCACAGCGCGAGACCGGCCTCGATTTCCATGCAATACGCTGCGATCGGTACGTGGCAATTGCCGTTCAACGCACGCGTGAGCGCGCGCTCGGCTCCAACGCAGCGGCTCGTCGCCGCATCGTTGAGCGGTTCGAGCAGCCGCGCGATTTCTGCATCATCGCTGCGCTGTTCGACGGCAATCGCACCCTGCGCGGCAGCGGGCAACCATTCGGGCGGTGTCAGTCGCGCGCGAATCCGCGCACTCAATCCAAGCCGTTCGAGACCCGCGCAGGCGAGCACAATCGCGTCGTAGTCGCCGCGATCGAGTTTCGCCAGGCGCGTATTGACGTTGCCGCGCAGATCGACCAGTTCCAGATCGGACCGCAGCGCGCGCAATTGTGCCTGTCGGCGTAGCGACGATGTGCCGACGCGCGCACCTTCCGGCAGCTCGCCGAAGTGGGCGTATTTCGCACTGACATACGCGTCGGCCGCGTCGGCACGTTCGAGCACGCAGCCAATCGCGAATCCTTCATCGAGTTCCATCGGCACGTCCTTGAGCGAATGCACCGCGATATCGGCGCGGCCTTCGAGCATCGCGATCTCGAGTTCCTTGAGGAACAATCCCTTGCCGCCGATATCGGCCAGCGGCCGATCATTGATCTGATCGCCGCGCGTTGTCATCGGCACCAGATCGACGATGAGATTTGCATGCGCCGCGCGCAAACGCGTCGCGACATGTTCGGCCTGCCACAGCGCAAGCGCGCTCTGGCGCGTGGCAATCCGCAAAGTCGCCATCACAGACAAGTCGCGGTCACAGACTCTTGACCAACAATCGAACTGCCGGCAGATTGCGGCGGCTGACTTCGAGTTCCGATGGCACACCGTCAACACGAGCGAGCACGCGGCCATCCGGCGTGCGGGTCAGCCCGGTCAGGTGTTCGAGCGCGACGAGGCAGTTGCGGTGGATGCGCACGAAGCGTTCCCCGAATTCGTCCTCCAGTGACTTCAGCGCATCCTCGATCAGCACCTCGCCCTTGTCGTAGCGCACCGACACATACTTGTCCCCGGCCAGCAGGTAGCGGATCGCCGCGACCGGAACCAGCTGCAGGTTTCCACGCACGCGCGCGCACAGATGACTGCGCCGACGCGTGGGCGTGAGCACGTGATCGACTTCATGAATTTCGGCGCGCGTATAGCGCTTCGCGCGCGCGATCGCGGTGCGCAGGCGCTCGATGCGAATAGGCTTGACCAGATAATCCACCGCATTGGCCTCGAACGCAGCCAGGGCGTGATCGCCAAATGCGGTGCAGAAAACCACCGCCGGCGCGGGATCGAAATCATCGAGATGCCCGGCCGCTTCGAGTCCATCCATCACTGGCATGCGGATATCGAGCAGCACCAGATCAGGGTGCAAGGTCGCACACAATTCGAGTGTCTGCGCGCCATTCGCCGCTTCACCGACGACTTCGATATCGCCGATTTCGCTGAGCATCGAAATCAGGCGTTCGCGGGCCAGCGGTTCGTCGTCAACGACGAGGGTTTTCATCGCGCACCTTGTCGGGCAGTCGCACGGTCACGGTAAATCGATCGGATGAGGGTTCCACGCTGATCTCCCCATCGTTGCCGAAATGGTAGCCGATGCGCGCGCGGATGTCGTCGAGCGCGTGGCCATTGCGCGTCGGCGCGGTTTCGGCAAGGCACGGATTGCCGATGACCAGTTCGACGCGGCCCGGCAGATGACGCCCGGTAATCGTTATCGTGCCGCCATTCGGTAGGCGCGCGATGCCGTGATACACGGCGTTCTCGATCAGGGGTTGCAACAACAGTCGCGGCAACGGCAAATCGCGCGGCACGTGATCGAGATCGCGCTCGACGCGCAATCGCGAGCCAAGTCGCCATTGTTCGATGCGCAGATACTCATCAACCAGATCGAGTTCCTCGCCAAGCGTGCCCATCGTGTCGCCGGCCCCGAGCGCGGCACGGAACAGATCGGACAAATCCTCGACCGCGCGCTCGGCATCGACCGGCCGCGTGCGAATCAGGCTCGCAATCGTGTTCATGCTGTTGAAAAGAAAATGCGGCCGGATGCGCGCTTGCAGTGCATCGACCTGCGCCTTTGAAGCCGCGCGCACACGCTCGCGCCACTGCTCGATGACAAACAGATAGCGCAACAATGCTGCGGCAATCAGGGCGCTGATCACCACGTTGACGAATACGAAATGCGCGCCGTCGCCGCTTGGCACGGTCAGGTTCAATCCGAGTTGAACATCCATCATATGGATCAACCAACTCGCAAGCGCCGTGATGATCGTCGTCGATAACCAGGCAATGGCAACACCGACCGGTGCCGACAGGCGCGACAACGGCACGCGCAGCGAACACAACACGACCGCATTGAGCAGGGCCAGCCATTGCACGTAGACACTGGTGACGCCCAAGCGCGACGGCAGGGTCGCCATCGCGTGCTCCGGTGCGAGTACGAGAATCAGGGCGACAAGCTCGGCGACCACCATCACCGCGAACAGGGTCGGCAGCATACAGAACTGCGGCAACCACTGGCGTCGATCGGTTTGCGTCACGCGCTGCGTTCCCCGATTGGTGTGCTGGGTGGGATGGTACCCCGCGCGCAGGGATTGCGCGCGGTGGCATTTCGCCGCTGCGGCGTCGCTGCCTTTTTCCGAACGCCTCCCGGGCGCTCGGGTCACTTCTCTTTGCGTGGCCAAAGAGAAGTAACCAAGAGAAAGTCCACCCCGGTCTTGCGCCCTTCGGGTTCGCAGTCAGTGGCAGGGTTTCGCCGACAGTCCATCCATAGTCTGACGCCGAAATGAGCGCGATCCCTCGCGCTCCCCCTTCGGGCTTTTCCATCCACTGACAGCCCGAAAAGCAAAGCGCGGCGCGCATCAAAATCCCTCCCCTTCAAGGGGAGGGTTTGGGTGGGGATGGGTTTACGTCTGCATGCTGCGCTCCGGCGAACGCCTGCGCATGAATGTGCAGACAGGACTTGCGAGCGCATGGATGCGCGAGGAGTTGAGTGGACAAGGGTTACTTCAACTGCCCCGCCGCTTGCAAAAAGGCCGCGCGATCAAACAACCAACCGCTTCCCGATCCATTCGCGCAAATCGGCGATCTCTTCGGCGCAGACCTGA
>JBDTOS010000061.1:0-11035 GCA_039933095.1 Dokdonella sp. | reverse complement strand
AGCATGGGCAACCTTTCCGACTCGTAATGCGCAATACCGCTAAGTATAGCAGCGGCAGATTTGCAGACGGCAGTCTCACCAATTGGTTTTCCTTCTGCATTGAGCGAATACGTCGCTGCAATGATTGGGCAAAATTTCGTGCGGTCGTCCGACCGACTTCGTTTCAAGGAATCAGCGCGGTGGACTTCCACTTGCTGATCCCAAAACCTGCCGACGAAATCGGTAGCATCTGCGTGGAATCGCTTCTAGCGTTCCCCAAAATCAGGGGCTGTTGAAGCCGCTGCTGAAAATCCCGTCGGGAAGGACACTGCTTTGTAGCGCCGCACTCGGCACGCCATTGACCCAAGTGCGCACCAGTACCGCACCGGCCGGGAAGCCGGCGAATGCCACCGCGCTGCCGATAAACGTGGTGTCGGTGGCATTCACCGTCTCGTCGTTCGCGACAAACAGCATCTGTTCGTTGTCGATGCGCTGTACCTGGAACACCGGTCCATTGGTTGCAGAATTGTTGTTTGCGCCGCCGCTCGCTTCCATGTTCGGTTTGAAGCCGGTAGTCAACGTCTCGCCGTTCCAATTGGTGCTGCTGCCGCCGCTGGTCGCGAATAACGCGCTGGTTTGCAGCAGGGAGGTGCTGACCGTGCTCAAGGTTGGTCGGCGGATTGGATCGGGATCAAGGCCAGGATCGAAGCGTTCGGTCGAGGCGAGATAACCGCTGTTTCCCAAGCCACCCGCTACCAGAACTTTTCCAGTGCGCAGCAGATTCGCGGTATGCCCAGCGCGCGCGGTCACGAGCAGGGCACCGGCGGTCCAGGTGTTACTCGTTGGGTCGTAGAGTTCGGTCGAGAGTAGTGATTGGCTGCCAGGAGATCCGCCGATGACGATCGCCTTGCCCGAAGGCAGGAGAGTTGCGCTATGGTCGAGACGTGCGGTGGTGAGCGAGGTGGCGGCGGTCCAGGTGTTGGTGACTGGATCATAGAGTTCCGCCGAGGCGGAAGCTCCGGTATTGCCTTCGCCGCCAACCACCAGTAGCTTGCCCGAAGGCAGCAGGGTCGCGGTATGGTAGGCGCGCGCCGTACCGAGAGAAGCGGCGGCGCTCCAAGTATTGCTTGACGGGTCGTAGAGTTCGGCCGAGGAGAGGTAAGTTCCGCCGCTGTAACCGCCGACCACGAGCACCTTGCCCGAACTCAGAAGAGTCGCGGTGTGGTGCTCGCGTACGGCCACGAGTGAAGCGGCCGCACTCCACGAATTGCTGACCGGATCGAAGGTCTCGGCGGAAGCGAGATATGTGCCGATGCCGAAGCCACCGACTACCAGCAGCCTGCCCGATGGTAGCAGCGTCGCGGTGTGCAGCACGCGCGCGGTCGTGAGTGATGCGGCTGCGATCCAGGTGTTGCTGGCCGGATCGTAGAGCTCGGTCGACGTGAGATATCCGCTGTTACCCAAGCCGCCGACTACCAGTACGCCGCCCGACGGCAGCAGGGTCGCGGTATGAAACCTGCGGGCGTTCGCAAGCGACGCGGCTGCGACCCAAGCATTGCTGATCGGGTCATAAAGCTCGGCTGAGGCGAGAACTCCGTTGTCGCGATAGCCACCGACCACGAGCACATTGCCGGATGGCAGCAGTGTTGCGGCGTCCTCGTAGCGCGCGGTGCCGAGTGAGGCAGCTGCGTTCCAGATGGTGCTGGCCGGATCGAAGATCTCGGCCGAGGCGAGGTATACGCTGCCTGTAGCGCCGCCGCTGACGAGCATCCTTCCTGAAGGCAGCAGGGTCGCGGTGTGTAAGTAGCGTGCGGTGGCAAGCGATGCGGCCGGGCTCCACGAGTTGCTGACCGGGTCGTAGAGCTCAGCCGAGGCGCGAGCTCCATTGTTATAGCCGCCAATCGCGAGCAGCTTGCCCGAAGGCAGCAGGGTCGCGGTGTGTTCAGTGCGTCCGGTGGCGAGCGATGCGGCGGCGCTCCAGGTGTTGCTGGCCGGATCGTAGACCTCGCAGGAAGCGAGATATCCGCTGTTGCTGACGCCGCCAACCACGAGCAGCCTGCCCGAAGGCAGCAAGGTCGCGGTGTGAAAGAAGCGCGCGTTCGCGAGTGAGACGATGGCTGTCCAGGTGTTGGTGCCAGGATCGTAGAGCTCGACCGACGTGAGATATGCGCTGTTGCCGTTCCCGCCTATGACGAGCAGCTTGCCCGAAGGCAGCAGGGTCGCGGTGTGCTCATAGCGAGCGAGCCCGAGCGATGCGGCGTCAGCCCAAGTATCGCTGGCTGGGTCGTAAATCTCGACCGAGGCGAGAACGAATCCGTTGTAGCCGCCAACCACGAGTACATTGCCCGAAGGCAGCAGAGTCGCAGTATGAAGGCGGCGCGCGGCGGCGAGCGGCGTGGCGGTGCTCCAAGTGTTAGTGGCAGGATCGTAAATCTCGGCCGAAGCGAGAGCTGCGACGCCGTTGCCTTCGCCACCGACCACGAGTACCTTGCCCGAAGGCAGCAGGGTCGCGGTGTGGAGCCTGCGCGCGGTAGCAAGCGATGCGGCTACAGTCCAAGTGTTGCTGGCGGGGTCATAGAGTTCGGCTGACGCGAGATATTCGCTCGTGCCGTAGCCGCCGACAACCAGCAGCTTGCCCGAAGGCAGCAGGGTCGCCGTATGACCTGCCCGCGCGGCGGCCATCGATGCGGCATCGACAAACGTGTCTGCATTGGCAAACGTGTTTGCTTGCACAAATGACGGCACAAGACTCAGCGCCAAAAGCGCGCACAGGCGCATCCAACCGCCCTCGAAACTATCCATCTTGTTTTGCCTACTTTCACGTCCGTCCTTGAACGCTACCTCATTAACCGCCCACTGACAAATTCGGTGGCACGCGAGAGCAAGGAAGCTTCCAGGGGTTGTGTATAGTCTTCGCGAAGGCAGGCTCTAAACGAGTTCAGAACTTCTTTGGCCACGCAGCGCGAAAAATCGCAGCCGATCAACTCTAACTGACCAAAGTACCGACTTGTTCGCCGCGCACGATGCGCATCAGATTGCCGGGGCGCGACATGTCGTAAACGCGCAGTGGCAGCTTGTGATCGCGGCACAAGGCAATAGCACTGGTGTCCATGACGCGCAGGTTGCGCTGGATCACGTCCTCATAGCTGAGCGTGTCGTAGCGCGTTGCATTCGAATCCTTGGCTGGATCGGCGGTGTAGACGCCGTCGACCTTGGTGGCCTTGAGCAGCAGGTCGGCATTGATCTCGATCGCTCGCAGCGCAGCGGCAGAATCGGTGGTGAAGAACGGATTGCCGGTGCCGGCTGCGAACAGCACGATGCGCCCCTTTTCGAGGTGGCGGATAGCCCGACGGCGGATGAAGTCCTCGCACACCTGGTTGATCTTGATTGCGCTGAGGGTACGCGCGACGGCGCCGAGTTTTTCCAGCGCATCCTGCATCGCCAGCGCATTCATCACCGTAGCGAGCATGCCCATGTGATCGCCGGTCACGCGGTCCATGCCGGTCGCCGCCAAACCTTCGCCGCGAAAGATGTTGCCACCGCCGATGACCACGCCGACCTCGACGCCGGCCTGCTGTACTTCGATGATCTCGCGCGCGAGGCGACCGATGACCTTCGGATCGATGCCGTAATCGGCTTCACCGATCAAGGCCTCGCCGGACAGTTTCAGCACGATGCGTTTGTACTTGATGTCGCTGCTCATGCTGACCCCTGGCAATGGATGGCGCGTCATTGTAATTGGTGGCGACTCGATTTTCGTCGTCTGCGTCACCAATCAAATGGCGGATACGAAAAAGCCGCGATCACTCGCGGCTCCTCGGTTTCAAACATACGGGCAAAAACCTCAGGCGAGGCCAGCCTGCTTCATGACTTCGGCGGCGTAATCCTCGACGACCTTCTCGATGCCTTCGCCGACGACCAGACGGGTCATCGAAACGACCTCTGCCTTTTCTTTCTGCAACGCCTGCTCGACGGTGCCGGTGGTGTCGAGCACGTACGGCTGACCGGTCAGCGACATTTCGCTCAAGGTCTTGCGCAGCTTGCCCGAGATCATCTTTTCGAGGATTTCCGGGGGCTTGCCCGAATCCTTGATCTGCGCCAAGGCTATGTCCTTTTCCTTGGCGATGATTTCAGCCGGCACATGATCGGCCGAGATGTACGGCGGATTCATCGCGGCGACGTGCATCGCGATGCCGCGCGCCAGCTCCGGCGATCCGCCATTGAGTTCGACCAACACGCCGATTCGGCCACCGTGCACGTACGCGCCAAGCGTGCCGTTGCCTTCGACGCGGGTCATGCGGCGCAACTGGATATTTTCGCCGAGTTTGGCGACCAGAGCCTGACGCGCTTCCTCGACGCTGCCGCCGCCCGGATATGCGGATGCTTTCAATTGCTCGATGTTTTTTGCGTCGAGTGCTGTATTGGCCACGTTGTTCGCGAACGCAGCGAAATTGTCGTCCTTGGCGACGAAATCGGTTTCGCTGTTGATCTCGACGAGCACGGCGCGGTTGTCCTTCTGCGCGAGCACGATGCGGCCTTCGGCGGCGACGCGATCGGATTTCTTGTCGGCCTTGGCCAAGCCCTGCTTGCGCAGCCATTCGATCGCGACATCGATATCGCCATCATTTGCCGTCAAGGCTTTCTTGCATTCCATCATTCCGGCACCGGAGCGCTCGCGCAGCTCCTTGACCATCGGGGCAGTAATTTCCATCGGAACCTCGTTTCTGGTAACGCGATATCAACAATCGCGCAGGGTTGAACAGGATTTTTTATCACGCCGCGTCCATGACGCCGGCGTATCGCACTTGTGTGATTAAACGTACGAACCGGGGGCGACAGCGACCACCCGAACTGGTGTCAATCCGTCAGGATTTCAACCTGCGCCGGCATCTATCCGGACGCGCAGTGTGTTTCCTGCCATGCGCAGCGGCGTCGCAACGTCGCTGCGCATGGGATGACGGGTTCGTTTACTCGGCTGCCGCTTCGGTCTGCGCGGTCGCCTCTGCTTTCGGTGCGCTGTCCGCGTCTGCAGAATTCGCATCCGCTTGCGGCGTGCTGTCCGCGTCGGCAGATTTCGCATCCGCATTCGGCTTGCCCTCATCCGTGGCTCTTGGCGCGGCAGCGGGCTTGGCGTCAGCGTGCGGACGTGCCTGGCCCGACGGGCCCGACGGACCACGGCGCGGCGGCGCGCCTCGCTTCGGCGGCGGTTTGCGCGCGCCGGGCTTGTTGCGCCGGTTTTCGTTGTCCTTGGTCAGTGGATTGCCTTCGGCATCGAGCTCGATGAATTCGTCCTTCTCGTTCGCAGCCATCTGCGGCGCAGATGCCTTGCCTTCAAGCACCGAATCGGCGACTGCGCGGGTATACAGCTGAACCGCGCGGATCGCATCGTCGTTACCCGGGATGGCGTAATCGACCAGGGTCGGATCGTAGTTGGTATCGACTACGGCAACGACCGGAATACCGAGCTTCTTCGCTTCCAGCACGGCGATATTTTCGTGGCCGATGTCGATCACGAACAGCGCATCCGGCAGGCGATTCATGTTCTTGATGCCGCCGAGCGATTTTTCGAGCTTTTCGCGCTCGCGACCGAGTTGCAGGACCTCGTGCTTCACGAGCTTCTCGAACGAGCCGTCCTCGGCCATCTTCTCGATTTCCTTGAGCCGCGAGATAGATTGCTTGACGGTGCGGAAATTGGTCAGCATGCCACCGAGCCAACGTGCCGCGACGTAAGGCATGCCGCAGCGGATTGCTTCTTCCTTCACGGTGTCACGCGCCGAGCGCTTGGTGCCGACGAACATGACGGTGCCGCGCTTTTGCGCCAGACCGGATACGAAATTCATCGCATCGGTGAACAGCGGCAGGGTTTTTTCGAGATTGATGATGTGAATCTTGCCGCGCGCGCCGAAGATGTACGGCGACATGCGGGGATTCCAGTAACGGGTCTGATGACCGAAATGCACGCCGGCTTCGAGCATCTGGCGCATGGTGACTTGGGGCATTGGTTACACTCCACTGCTGTGGGCAGCCGCGATGACTATAGTGACGCGGTGATGCCCGGGGTTGAGACCTCCACCAACCCGCCATTTTCGACTCCCGAAGGAGCACCCCGAAAACGGTGACGGTAGGTGTGCGGATTTGGCGCTTATCGCCATTGCGACCTTGCGGATTGCCCGGTTGGCCGCAGTTTGTCTTACCTGTGTTTGCCGGGGATGGGTTACGCACCCGCCTCGGATAACCGTAGAATTGTATCCTGCGCGACCGCGTCGCCACAAGCCGGGAGCCGTTGTCACCATGGCCGTCACGATAAAAACCGCCGAACAGATCGAGAAAATGCGCGTCGCCGGGCGCCTCGCCGCCGAGGTGCTGGAGTTGATGGTCGAGCACGTCAAACCCGGCGTAAGCACCGAGGAACTCGATCGCATTGCCTACGAGCACATCGTCAATGTGCAGAGGGCGGTTCCAGCCAATGTCGGCTACAAGGGTTTTCCAAAAACCCTGTGCACCTCGGTGAACCACGTCATCTGCCACGGCATTCCGAGCCATTCCAAGATGCTTAAGGACGGCGATATCGTCAATATCGATGTGACTGTGATCAAGGATGGCTGGCACGGCGATACCAGCCGCATGTTCTTTGCCGGCGAGCCGTCGGTGCTGGCGCGGCGACTGGTGGAAACCACGCTTGAGGCGACTTTGCGCGGCATCGCGCAGGTGCGTCCTGGCGCGACACTCGGCGATATCGGGCATGCGATCCAGACCTTCGCCGAAGGCAATGGATTTTCGGTGGTCCGCGAATATTGCGGCCACGGCATCGGCACGATCTATCACGAAGATCCGCAGGTTTTGCATTACGGTCAGCCCGGTGCGGGCCTGAAACTGCAAAAGGGGATGACCTTTACCGTGGAGCCGATGATCAACGCCGGCAAGCCGCAGACACGCCTGCTGCCGGATGGCTGGACTGTCGTCACCAAGGATCACTCGCTGTCGGCGCAGTGGGAGCACACCGTGACCGTCACTGACGATGGCGTCGAGATTCTGACCCCGTGGCCGCGCGCGGCGTAACGGCTACGCCGTTGGCCAACGACAAATCCACCAGCGCCGCCCACGTCGAGCTTTCCAGCAAGCCCGAACTACCTGCTCCACGTCGTCTCGCTGCTGCGATTCCGCGGTCCGGCGTCGATGCGATGGCGCGCCTTGCCCTGCGCCAGTATCTCGCCGATGGCGACCGCGATCTGGCCGGTGCATTCCGCAGCGGCGTCGCCGCGCTCGATCTGGTTCGCGCGCGTTCGGAGCAGGTCGAGCGCGCGTTGCTACACACTTGGCGCGCATGGTTGGGCGATGCGCCTGAGGCGGCACTGATCGCGGTCGGCGGTTTCGGTCGGCGCGAGTTATTTCCGCATTCCGATGTCGACTTGTTGGTGCTGACCGGCGCTCAGCCGGAGCCGCGTCTGTTGCGCGGTATCGAGCAGTTCATGGCTGGCCTGTGGGATATCGGCATCAAGCCCGGCCATGCCGTGCGCAGCGTCGAATCCTGCATCGCGTTCATGCGCGATGATGTCAGCGTCTACACCAATCTGCTCGATGCACGCCCGCTCGATGGCGACGCTGAACTCGCGCGGTCGCTGTTTTCGCACCTGCCCGATCCGCGCACCTGGCCAGCACAGCGTTTTCTCCACGCCAAGCGTGCGGAACAGATTGCGCGCCACCAGCGCTTTGGCGGCACCGCCTACAATCTCGAACCGAACATCAAGGAAAGTCCGGGCGGACTGCGCGATCTGCAATTGATCGACTGGCTCGGTCGGGTCATGGCCGCCGACCATGCAATTGCTGCGGGCGGTGAGTTGCTCGATAGCGATGAGCGTATTGCGCTCGAACGCGCCAGAACTGCGCTGTATCGCATTCGCTACGCCTTGCATCTGCTGGCCGGACGAGCCGAGGAGCGCCTGCTCTTCGACTATCAACGCACGCTTGCGTTGTCGCTCGGCTACGACGACGGCGTTGGCAATCTCGCCGTCGAGAAGTTCATGCAGGGCTATTTCCGCGCGGTAAGCCGTATTGCTGCGGCCAACGATGACGAGCTTGGGCGCTGTGCCGAGTTGCTCGCACCGGAACCGGGTCCATCACAGAAACTCAGCGACGGCATCGTGCGTATCGGCAACCAGGTCGATTTTGCCGATTCTGATTTGCCGCGAAATCGCCCGGAGACGATGGTTTCCCTGTACCTCGCCCTCGCCGGCGACGACACGTTGGTCGATCTGCGCGCCTCGGCGAAACGCGCGATTCGTGCGGCTCTCGCCGACGCGAAGGTCGATCTCGATCGTGCCGAGGTCCATGCACAATTCCGCCAATTGCTCGATGCCGATGTATCGGTCGCTGTCGCTGCGATCGCGGGACTCGCGCGTTGTGGCGTGCTCGCTCGGCTGATTCCGGCGTTTGCCCAGGTCAGCGGGCGCATGCAGTACGACCTGTTTCACGTCTACACCGTCGATGAACACACCTTGCGCGTGCTCGGTTTCATTGCGCGATTCAGCGAGACCACCGACGACAAGACATTTGCCTTGGCGCGAACGGTATTTCCGCGCATCGCGCAGCCTGGTGTGCTTTTGATCGCCGCGCTGTTCCACGATATCGCCAAGGGCCGCGATGGCGATCATTCGGAACTCGGCGAGAACGAAGCGCGGACGTTTTGCGCGCGGCTCGACCTTGCGCCCGGAGATACCGATCTGGTCGCTTGGCTCGTGCGTCGTCATCTGCTGATGAGTGCCACCGCGCAGCGCCAGGACATCACCGACGCCGAGGCCGTGCACCGTTTCGCGAGCGAGGTCGGCGATTGGGAACGCCTCGACTATCTCTATTTGCTGACGGTTGCCGACATCTGTGGCACCAGTCCGAAGCTCTGGAATTCATGGCGCGATCGCCTGCTTGCCGATCTCTACGCAGCAGCCCGCTATGTGTTGCGCGAACATCGCGACGAGCCACCACTGCTGGCCGAACGCGCGGCCACCACGCGTGATCGCGCGCGCCTGCAACTGGTCGCGCGCGGTGTCGCCGCCGCGACCATTGAGGACATCTGGGCCGATTTTCCGCAGCGAAGCTTCCTTCGTTATCGCGCGGAGCAAATTGCCTGGCAGACCGAAGCATTGGCGAGTTCACCGGAATTGCCGCTGGTGCGCATGCGCGGCGAAGGATCGCGCGGCGCCAGCGAAATTTTTGTCTGCGCGCGTGATCGCGATGGATTGTTCGCGACCGTCACCGCGGTGATCGATCGCATGCACCTCAACGTCGTCGAGGCGCGCATCATCACCTCGATGGCAGGGCGTGCGCTGAATACCTTCATGGTGCTCGACGGCGAAGGTCGCACGTTGAAGGATCTTGCGCATATCGCCGAAGTCGAACAGGTGCTGACTGAGTCATTGCGTGATCCGGATACCGAAGTTGCGGTCGCGCGGCGGTCGTTGCCGCGCACATTGCGGCATTTTCGGGTCGCGCCACGCATCGATTTTCGGATCGATCCGGGCACCGCGCGCACGCGCTTTTCGCTATTCTGCTCCGACCGTCCCGGCTTGCTAGCTGCCGTCGCGCAGGCGCTGCACGCGTGCAACGTGCATGTCCACGATGCGCGTATTGCGACATTCGGCGAGCGCGTCGAGGACTTTTTCGAGGTAACCGATTCTGCTGGCGCTCCGCTGGACGGCATTGGCGAAGCGGCACTTGTTGAAGCGGTGCTGCAACGCGTTGAACCGGAGTCGCTGAAGCAAACGAACGAGCAAACTGGAATCCACAATGCAGAAACCCGAATCGCTGGCTGATCAGCGCAGTGCAGCCGACGCGGCTGATGCGGCGATCATTGAAACCGCGTGGGAGCGGCGCGCTGATCTCGACGAGATCACTCTGGCGCGACTGCGACCGGCGATCGAGCGCGTACTCGATTCGCTCGAAAGCGGCGCGCGCCGGGTTGCGACACCCGATAGCAACGGTGGCTGGCAGGTGCAGCAATGGTTGAAGAAAGCGGTGTTGCTGTATTTTCGAACCAGTGAAAACCGAGTCATGGACGGCGGACCGATGGATGCCTTCGACAAGGTGCCGCTGCGCTTCACCGATGCAGACGGCAGCGAATTTGCCGACCTTGGCGCGCGCGTCGTGCCTGGCGCATTGGTTCGGCGTGGCGCGCATATCGCGAAAGATGCGGTGCTGATGCCGAGCTACGTGAATATTGGCGCCTACGTCGGTGCCGGCACGATGGTCGATACCTGGGCGACGGTCGGCTCGTGCGCGCAGATCGGCGCCAACGTGCATCTATCCGGCGGCGTCGGCATCGGCGGTGTGCTGGAACCGTTGCAGGCGAATCCGACGATCATCGAGGATGGCTGTTTCGTTGGCGCGCGTTCCGAAGTGGTCGAGGGCGTCATTGTCGAACGCGGCAGCGTCATCGGCATGGGTGTTTTCCTCGGCCAGAGCACGCGTATCTACGATCGCGCGACGCGGTCGATCAGTTACGGCCGTGTACCTGCCGGCAGTGTTGTCGTCGCCGGCAGCCTGCCTGCTGCCGATGGCAGCCACAGTCTGTATGCGGCAATCATCGTCAAGCAGGTCGATGAAAAGACCCGTTCGAAGACCTCGATCAACGAATTGCTGCGGAGCGATCGATGAGCGTCGCCGACCAAAATATTCGCGTCTATGGCCTGAAGAACTGCGACACCTGCCGCAAGGCGCGCAACTGGCTGGAACGTCAGCAGATCGATCATGAGTTCGTCGACTATCGCGAGCACCCGATTGCGGCCGCATTGCTGAAAGGCTGGGCCGCGCAAGTCGGTGGCTTCGAGAAGCTCGTGAATCGCAGCGGCATGACCTGGCGCAATCTGCTGCCAGCCCTCAAGTCGCCGCGCAGCGATGCCGAATGGTTGCTGCTGATCAAGGAATATCCAGCCCTGGTGCGACGACCGATACTTGTGATCGCAGAACAGCCGGTGCAGATCGGCTTCACCGACAAGCGCTACGCGAGTTTGTTTGCAGATGAGTGAGTCAACGAATAGCAGCAAGGATTTTGATCTGATCCGCG
>JBDTOS010000060.1:0-11237 GCA_039933095.1 Dokdonella sp. | reverse complement strand
GATTTCGTGCATCTACCCAGAATAGCAATGTCCGACGCCGCGACCATCGTACGAAAGTCCCATGATCGATGCCCACGCGTTACAGTGCATCGGGTGACCCGCATCGTGATCGCCGACGACCACCCGCTCTACCGCCTCGCTCTCGCGCAAGCGGTGCGTGGCGTTGCCCCGGATTCAGAACTCGTCGAGGCTGATGGCTTCGATGATGTACAAGGGCAGCTGACCGTGTGTCCCGACACCGACCTGGTGCTGCTCGATCTGCACATGCCTGGCAACCACGGTTTGATGGGACTTGCCGCACTGCGCAGTGAGTTTCCGGCGGTCGCAGTAGCGATGATCTCGGCACACGACGACCCGCGAACCGTTCGTCGCGCCCTCGCCTACGGTGCCGCCGGTTATCTTTCCAAACGTGCGGCACTGAGCGAACTGCAAACCGGACTGCGCGCAATCCTGGCCTGCGATCCCTACGTGTCGTCAAACCTGCGCAGCGCCGTCGCTGCGATTCCGGCCAGCAGAGACGATGAGTTGCTGGCACGCCGGCTCGGTTCGCTAAGCCCGCAACAATTCCGCGTCCTCGGCCTCGTCGCCCACGGTCGATTGAACAAGCAGATCGCCGACGAACTCGGCATCCAGGAACGCACCGTCAAGGCGCATATGACCGCGATCTTCGAGAAACTCGGTGTGCGCAACCGCACTCAGGCAGGAGTTCTTTTACGCTCTCTTGATCTGGCCGATCCTGCGCGTTCGGTTGAGAACTGAAGCGTCACAGCGGCATCGATATTGTTCAGCGCCGGCTCAATCAGTGCTCATTTTGCGGCAGACCGTCTGCGATGTCGTAGTAATCGCCCTTGTCGGCCACATGGATATGGATTGCCAATCGCGTATCGGTAGGCTTACCGAATGCACCCATCGCGATGGCGGTCCAGTCTTTGTGGATTGGGTCGAAAAACAACGATGAGCCGCAGATCGAACAGAAACCACGTCGCGCTTTTTCGGACGAGCGGAACCAGGTGACCTTATCAGCACCATGGATCCTCAGCGCCGAGCGAGCAACATCGGTAGACGCAAAATAGTGGCCCGAGGTCTTGCGGCATTGCGAGCAATGGCAGGCATCGGGCGCAGGCAGATCGCCGGTCACTTCGAAGCTGACGGCTCCGCACAGGCAGGAACCTTGGTGCATGGTGCGCTCCTCGATTGGGGATTGTCGTAATCTACCTCAAAGATATTGTGAAACCGTCATTCTGAAACCAAATCCTCCCCTTGAAGGGGGAGGGTTTGAAATCAGCAATGTTCGTCATTAGCTTTGCATCCGAGGAACAGGCATTGAACCTTAAAGGCAAGACGATCTTCATCACCGGCGGATCGCGCGGAATTGGCTTGGCGATTGCCGAGCGCGCGGCACATGACGGGGCCAACGTAGTGATTGCAGCCAAGAGTGTCGAGCCGCATCCGAAGCTTCCCGGCACGATCCATACCGCCGTTGCAGCGATCGAAAAAGCCGGTGGCAAGGGACTAGGTGTGCAGTGCGATATTCGCGAGGAATCGCAGGTGATCGATGCCGTCGCACAGGCAGTTGAGCGTTTCGGCGGTATTGATGTGCTGATCAACAACGCATCGGCAATCCAGTTGACCGGCACGCTGGCGACCGACATGAAACGCTACGATCTGATGAATGGCATCAACGCGCGCGGCACGTATTTGTCCGGTCGCGTCTGCCTGTCGCACTTGCAGGCATCGGCCAAGGCCGGGCGCAATCCGCACATCCTTACCCTGTCGCCCCCGCTCGACATGCGACCGAAATGGTTCGCCCCGCATGTCGCCTACAGCATGGCCAAATACGGAATGAGCTTGTGCGTGATGGCCTGGGCCGAGGAGTTCAGGAAGGACGGCATCGCCAGCAATGCGCTGTGGCCGCGCACCACGATCGCTACTGCCGCGATCAATATGCTTGGTGGCGACGCGATGATGAAAGCCTCGCGCACGCCCGAGATCATGGCCGATGCTGCTCACGCGATCCTGTGCAAACGGGCATCCGAGTTCAGCGGCAATTTCTGCATCGACGATCTGGTGCTGTACGAGACCGGCGTGCGTGATTTCTCTCGCTATGCCGCTGTGCCCGGAACGACAAAGTTCCTGCCCGATTTTTTTGTGCCTGACGATACGCCGGCTTTGCCGAACTGATGGGTCGTCATCGTCAATGCACATTTGCGCATTTCACATCTTGCGCCCCTGCCCGCTCCAGTAAGCATCACGCAGTTCGCGTTTAAGCGTTTTCCCCGCAGTGCTGCGCGGGAAGTCGGCCATGATTACGACCTCCGAAACGCGCTGATAACGTGCGCTGACGCGCTCGTTGATCCACTCGCAGAGTGTTTGCGCAGTTACGGTCGAGTCTGCATCAACGATTGCGGCGGCGAGAGGCGTCTCGCCCCATTTTTCGTGCGGGATGCCGAAGACGGCAACTTCGCGCACATCGGGATGGCGCGCCGCGATCTCTTCGATGTCGCGCGGATAAATCTTGACGCCGCCGGAGTCGATCATGTCCTTCTTGCGATCGACGAGGTACAGAAAGCCTTCATCGTCCACGTATCCCATGTCGCCGGAATGCAGCCAGCCATCGCGAACGGTTTGTGCTGTGAGTTCGGGTTGCTTGTAGTAACCGGTCATCAGAATCGGGCCGCAGCCGGTAATCTCCCCGATTTCGTCGGGCGCGGCTTCGCTGCCGTCATCACGCACGATGCGCATGTGGAAAAACGGTGGCGGCACGCCGACCGAGCCGCTCTTGCGAACGGTCTCGGTGCGGTCGAGGATCGTGAGGAAACCTTCGGTAAGTCCGTACAACTCGTAGAGACGACCCGGCAGTACCTCATTGAGGCGGTCCTTTTCGCGCTGCAGCAACGGTGCGCCCAGCGAAAGGATGCACTCGAGCGATTGCAGCCGCTGCGGATCGAAATGCTTCGAGCCGAGCAGCGCGACGATTTGCGCCGGCACGAGCATCATGTGAGTCACTCGCTCACGCTCGATCGTTGCGATCGCTTCCTGCGGATCGAACTGGCGATGCAGAATATACGTCCCGCCGAGGTGGAACGACGGCATCATCGTGACGAAGGCGCCGTTGAAGACGATCGCGCCGGTGTGCAGAACGCGCGACTCGGGCGTCATCCGAAAAGCCGCACCCATCAGCGTGCAATACATCGCACGAATGAAGTGCGTATGCATGATGCCCTTCGGCTCGCCCGTCGTTCCGCTGGTGAACATGATGTTGAAAAGATCGTCGCTGGTCACCGCCGCCGGTTCGAGCGACTCGGACTGCGCGGCTGCGAGCGCGCGATAATCAGCGAATCCGTCCGCGCTAGCGTCGACAAGCAGCACGTTCGCGGGCAGTTGCTCGCGAATCTCATGGAGCACTGACAGCAGCGAATTCTCGGCGATCAGGCAGCACGCATCGGAGCCGCGCAACAAGTTTGCGAGCCCCGTGCCCAACAGCAACGGTGACAACGGCACCAACGTAGCGCCGATCGTCGGCACCGCCCAGTAGATTTCCAGCAGTTCCAGCGAATTGGTCATCGCCGTCGCGACCTTGTCGCCACGGCCAACACCGAGCGCGCGCAGCATGTTGCCGACCCGCGCGACGCGGGCACGAAACTGGCGAAAGCTGATTCGCTGGCTCTCGAACACGATCGCTGTCGCATCAGGCCGAAAGTCGGCCTGCCGGGAAATCAGGGTCGCGAGTTCAAGCATCGGCCATGTCCTCGATCAGCAACCCGATCCCGGAATCGAATCTGCACTTTCGTGGGTCGCACACGGCGTGGCTATCTCAACCTCGCCATCAGCGACCGCAATGCCAGCGGCTTGAGCGGTTTGTACAACAACTGACAACCTGCGCTCTGTACCTTGAGGCGCACCGCTTCGCTGTGATCGGCCGTGATGATGATGCATGGGATCGCACGCAAGGTGTCGGAGTGCTGCCGCAGATCGAGGCCCGTCGCACCACCGTCGAGATGGTAGTCAAGCAGCAACAAGTCTGGCGTTTCGCGCGCGCACAGTGCGGCCGCCGCACTCGCACCATCCGCAGCGAGCACACCGCAATTCCAATCAGCGAGCAACGCCTGCATTGCCTTGAGCACCGATGCGTCGTTGTCGACGACGAGCACACGCGTGCGCGCTGCCGGTTGGGAAGCGTTTGCTGTAATCGCGTCCGAAGCCGATTCAGCAGGTGCCGAGGGCACATCGATCGCGAACATGCTGCCGTGTCCGGGCCATGATTTGAGTGTGAGTTCGTGGCCGAGCAGTTGCGCGGTGCGTTCCGCGATCGCGAGGCCGAGGCCAAGCCCCGGACCGCCGCGATCGAGGCGACGAAATTCTTCGAAAATCACTGCTTGATCGCTCTCGGCAATACCGGGACCGGAATCCCACACTTCGATCCGCAAACGTATTCCCTTCCGGCGACAACCCAATACGATGCGGCCCTGCAACGTATACCGCACCGCGTTGGCGAGGAAGTTCTGCAACACACGGCGCAGCAGTTGCGGATCGCTGCGCAGCCACAGCCTGGTCGGCGCGTAATGCAGCGCGACACCCTTTTCACTGGCGAGAATTCCGAATTCCGACGCGAGGCCTCGCAGCAAACCATCGGCGCGAAATGCCTGCACCGTCGGCACCAGACCGCCGGCATCGAGTCGCGAAATGTCCAACAATCCAGCCAGCAAGTCGTCAGCCGACGTGAGTGCGCCATCGATGTTTTCTACCGACTCGCGGTATTGCTCGTGATCCAGCCGTTGCATGAGCGCATGCGTGAATAAATGCGCGGCGTTCAGTGGCTGAGCGAGGTCGTGGCTTACCGTAGCAAGAAAACGGCTGCGCGCCTGATTTGCCCGTTCGGCCGCGTTGCTGGCGCGTGCAAGTTCGGCCGTACGCGCGATCACGCGTTGCTCCAGCGTCGACGCAACCTGCTTGAGTTCTTGCTCGGTATGGCGAAACGCGGTGACATCGGTGAACGTCGCGACGAACCCTCCGCCCGGCATCGGGTTGCCACGGATTTCTATCAGGCTGCCATCCGGCATGCGGCGTTCCGACAGATGCGGCGTGCCGACGTGCATGTGCGCGAGTCGACGTTCCAGCATCGCTTCGACGTTGCCAGCATAGGCAACACGCGCCAGCGCGTAGCGGGCAAGGTCGGCAATCGGCCGGCCGATCCGCAGCAGTTCTTCGGGAAATTCAAAAAGTTCTGCGTAGCGTCGATTCCATGCGACCAGACACAGCTCGCGATCGACGACGCTGATTCCCTGTGACATGTTTTCCAGCGCCGCTTCGAGCACGCGCTGATTGAAGCGCAACGCCTGCGATGCCTCGCCGACGATCGTCGCCACGGTATCGAGATCGCGACCGTGTTCGCGACCGGCCGCATCGAGCAGCAGACGTGCCGACGCCGCGCCGAGTACCGTCGCCAGTTCGCGCTCGATCGCCGCCTGCTGGGTCGCATCGGCTGCACCATTCGTTGTTTCACCGAGACTTGCGATCACGCGTTCGCGCGGAACGAAGCGCGTCGCCAATTCGCGCAGCATGCCGAGATCCAGACCATCCAGCGCGACCGGTTCCGACACCGATCGCAATCGTGCAGCAAACCACAGTGTTGCGGCGGTACCGGCGAGCAGACTCAAGCTGACTCCGCGTGCGAGCCGGCTCCAGTCTTCAAGTCCGAACAGATGATCCGGTGCCAGCCAGTGAATCCCGAATGGACCCGCAGAGAGCCAGTCCGCTGGAGTGCCCGAATGAGCGGCGAGGGTCGGAACCAGCAACGCCCAAAACCAGACGCCAACGGCAATAACCAGCCCATACAGAACAGCGCGCGGCGGCGTCTCTGGACGGAACATCGCGAACAGTACGGCAGGTGTCAATGTCGCCAGACCCGAAAACGACAACGCACCGATATCGGCCAACGCCTCGCTGCCGGCGGTCGCGCGACTATAAATCCAGGCAAGCAGAACGACCGCGAGAATCGCCATGCGACGCTGACGCAAGACACTGCCGCGCAGATCGCCGGATCTTCGCCGCTGGCTCCACGGTCCGCGCACCAGCAACGGTGCCAGCCAGTGATTGCCGATCATCAGGCTCAGCGACAAGGTTGCGACAATGACCATGCCGGTCGCTGCGCTCAGGCCGCCCAGAAACGCGAGCAAGGCCAGCCCGCTATGCCCTTCGGAAAGCGGCAACGCGAGCACGTACAAATCGGACGGCACGCCGGCCGGACCGAGCAGCGCATCGCCGAGGTGGGCGAGCGGCAGGGTCGGTAACGCGATCAGGCACATGTACAACGGAAACAGCCAGCGCGCGGTGCGCAGATGGCGTTCGTCGCGACATTCGACGGCGCCGACATGGAATTGATGCGGCAAGGTAAACATCGCCAGCACACCGAGCAGGATCAAAGCCGGAAACCCGCTCGTGCCATCGATGCGCGGCGGTGCTGGATCCGTGATCCAACCATGTCCGACAACGACCCAGATGCCGATTGCCAGCATCGCCGCAAGTTTGAGCAACGACTCCAGCGCAATCGCAAGCATGAGGCCACGATTGTGCTCGGCGGCGCTTGCGCTGCGGGTTCCGAACAACATCGCGAATACCGCCATGATCAGCGCGACATACAACGCGCTGTCCTGCCACGGCGGCGTTTCCAGTTGCGATGCGCGAATCAACAACCCATAACTCATCGCGACCGCTTTCAGCTGCAACGCGATATACGGAACGATGCCAAGCACGGCGACAAGAGTGACAGCTGCGGCGAGCCAGGAATTCTTGCCGAGTCGCGTTGCGACGAAGTCGGCGATCGACGTGCTACCGGATGCCTGCGTCAAACGCACGAGGCGTGTGAGCAGACCGAAGCCGAGCACGTAAAGCAGAATCGTGCCGATGAACGTCGGTGGCAATGGCCAACCCGAGCGCGCGGCCTGGGTGACCGTGCCGTAGAACGTCCACGAGGTGCAGTAGACCGCGAGCGACAGGGCGTAGACGATCGCCCAGTGGCGCGCCATCCAGTTCGGCCGGCGCTCACCCCATAGCGCGGCAGCGAACAGCAGTCCAAGCCAGAAAAGACCCGCCACGATGACGATGATATTCAGCATGTCAGCACAGCGGGTGAGAGAAAAAGATACTTGTGGCGATCAGTCAGTCCGTGCAGAGGTGCGCCGTCGCTGATTTGAACATCGTGCACACAAGGATGGCCATTTAGCGGGTCGCCGATCAGCCTGCCTTGCCGCCGAGGGCATCGAGTGCGCGCATCAGCCAGCGCAACTGCGCGCTGTTGCGCGTGTCGTAGTCGGCACCTGAATATCCCCACCAGTCCCAGCATGCTTTCGGATTGAGCGGCGCAAGGCTTGCGTGAGTTTGAGGATACAGGACGGCCACATCGTAGACGTCGGCCCAGCGGTTAAATCCGCCGTCGCGCACGAAGGCCTCGCCAACCGATTCAGCATTCTGCTGGCAACCGTGGAACGCGACCATGACCCCGCACGGTTTCCCTTCCACGCAAGCGCGCGGCACGTACACATAGCCGCTGTCAGCGAGATAGGTATCGACACCTTTTTGTCGATAGGTGTTTTGGTCGAATTGCCTCAGTTCACCACTCGCCTCAGTTGCGGCGTGCTGCGGCGCGCCGTACAAAGCAGCGAAAATCGCGCCAGCCGCATCGAATCCACACTTGCCGAGAAACGGTGTCTCCGATTTGTCGCAGGCATCGCCACTCGCAGCCAACGGCAACAAGTGAGCGAAATCGCGATCGCCATCCCAGGTGACGCCAAACGCGGCGAGTTCCGGCGCGGAGTCGCGCAGCATTTCGTAAAACGTGGCGCTTGCGCGCGAAACGGCTTCGGCGACGGTCGCATCTTTCTTGCCGTGCAACGCATACACGTGGCTGTGAGCAAGATTGCTCAGAGACGCGATCTCGCCACGACTTGCACGCGCATTTGCGCTTTCGACCAATGCCTTGACGTCCGGCGGCGCCGGCATCGCTTTCATGCACGGGCCGAGTGCCTGCTCAAGCTTTCCGCCGGCACAGCCGTAGGGCCCGCCCGCGACCAGACCGGCACCCATGAAGCGATCCGAATAGGCAACATGTGCCTGAGTCGCCATATACGCGCCGGACGACAATCCGACCACGGTCATCCGCGCGGAATCGACCTTGAGTGCCGGCAGTGCAGCACCCGATTGTTGCTTCGCGCAACTGGCCGTAACGACGGCCAGCAACGCAAGCAATCCAAGTTGCACGCATCGGATGCGAGCGCTGCCGATCCGCTGCCTGATCTCCAACATCACCTTACCCTCACTCGAAGTTGTAGCGAGCGGTCAGATAGTACGTGCGCGGTGTACCGAAGTAAGCCGTCTGGATATTGCCGACGCTGGAAAATTCCTGGGCTTCCGTCTTGTACACCTTGTCATTGAGATTACGCACACCGGCGCGCACCTGCCAGTGCGTATCGGTCGAATCCCAGATTCCGTACAAACCGACCAGTGCGTAACCGCTCTGGAACAGACCGGGCCGATTGTCCACGCTGAGCCAGGTGTCATCGCGGTAGGAGATATCGCCACCAAGAGTGATGTTGCCTTTGTCGCCAGCCGCGAAAGTTTGACTGGCAGCGAAACGTGCTGTCCATTTCGGCGCGAACGCAACGTGATCGTGCAGAGATGCCAATGCCGGATTGAGCGCGACGCGGGGATCGTCAAACTCATCGTACTTGGCATTCATGTAGCCCACCTGCCCACTCAGGCGCGTGCCCTGACCGAGCAGCGCGGTACCCTCAAATTCGACCCCGTCCATCGTCAACTTGGCAGCGTTCAATACCGGGAACGCAAATGTCGGCGTGGGCGAGCCGGGGTTCAGCACTTCGGATACGCGTGCCTGGAAATTGCTGTAGTTGCTGTGGAACACGGTGAAGTTGCCGAGCAATCGGCCATCGGCGGAACTGGTTTTCAGGCCCGCTTCGTAGGTCCACACATATTCCGGTTTGAAGCTGCTGACCTCGGCCGGCGAGTTCGCGCGTCCATTGAAGCCGCCGGACTTGAATCCGCGGTTGGCCGAGACATATCCCATGACGTGATCGCTGAACGCCTTTTGCAGACTCAGCGATGGGGTCAGCGCAGTCCACGAATCCGAGGTATCAAACGCATAGGTCGCATTGAATGCCGGATTGAGAATCGCAAACAGCGCTGATGGAATGTTGTCCGAGAATGTGCTCGTGGTGCGGAAGTAATCCTTGGTCTCATGCGTGTAGCGCAAGCCCGCGCCCAATGTCCAGCTCGGCGTGAACTCCCAATTGACCTGGCCATAGCCGGCGTAACTGGTCGTGCGCAGGTCGTCGTTGACGCTGCGCAGGAAATGTATCGGCGTGCCGAGGAAAGCGAACAGATCGCTGGCGTAGGCATATTGCAACGAAGGCACTTTTTCCTTCAGGTAGTAGACACCATAGGTCGCAGTCAGGTTGCTGCCGTTGTCGTACTGCGCCTGCAATTCCTGGCTGAACTGACTCTGGTCAATTCCGACAAAAACGTCGCCAAGCTGAAACTGGCTGGCATCGATGTCGACGTAGGCCTTGGTCGTGAGTTTGCGATAGGCCGTGATGCTCTTGAACATCCAGCTGTCCGACAGATTCCAGCTGAGCGTCGCCGATGCACCCTTGTGGATCAGCTTCTGTCCCTGATCCGGACTGAACGAAGTTCGCGTCTCGAAGTTGTATTCGCCAGTTGGCGCCGGCAGCAGGACGATAGCGCCCAGGCCAAAATCGGTGCGTACCAACGGTGCTGTGGGCCGGCCGAGAGTCAATCCATTATTTTGATGCGTGTAGTCGACAGAAAACACAGCCTTGAAGGTGTCGCTCGGTTTGCCGACCAGTTTCAGGCGAATCGCCTGGGTGTCGTCGTCGTTGTAATTCTTGTGGGTTACCGGGTCCTCGACATAGCCATCATTGCCGGTGCCGATGACAGCCGCGCTGATGCCCCAGGTCGGACTGAGTGGCGTGGCTACGTAGGCGCGACTCTCCAGCTTTCCGTAGTTGCCGACGGTCAATTCGACGCTGCCCTCGGTGTGATCGCCCGGCTCCTTGGTGACCACCTTGATCGCGCCGCCAGTCGAGTTCTTGCCATACAGCGTGCCTTGCGGTCCGCGCAGCACTTCGATGTGATCGACATCGTAAAGGCTGAACAGCGCGCCTTGAATACGCGAATAGTAGACATCGTCGACATAGATACCGACGCCGGGATCAAACGTCTGCAACGCGTCGGGCTGGCCGATTCCGCGAATGAATACATTGATCGCGGACGATGATCCGCGTCCTTCCACGATATTGAGATTGGGGACCGAGCCTTGCAAGTCATCGACCTTGCTGGCCTGATTCTCGATCAGGTCACGTTCGCTGAAGGTACTCACGGCAACCGGGACCTTCTGGACATTTTCTTCGCGCCGTCGCGCGGTGACCGTCACCTCGTCGAGGCGCTCCACATTAGGCGCTGCAGCATCCGCTGCGTTCGCCGAGCGCGTGGACGGCAGGACTGCGAGGCCAAAAACCAGACCAATCGCCAGACTCAGATGCGTGCGTTTCATGATTCCCCTCTCAGTGTTGTAGGTACCCGGTATGGTCGTGTGCCGGCAACCGGATTCGGCCAGCATGGTCCGACCAGCATGCGCGCAGTCTGGCGCGCGTCCGCCGCGATGACACTTGTACTTTCGTCCAGTGCCCAATCCACTCGGCGCTGCCGATACTGCGACGGCGACCGAACCGGAAAAATGCACATGGTGAGTTTGTTGGGGTTGCTGGCCGGGCTTGGCCTGCTGATCTGGATGGCGATGCGCGGGGTGAATCTGTTCATCGCGACGCCGGTCTGTGCCGCCGTGGTCGCGCTTGCCAGTGGATTGCCGTTGTTGTCGATCGAAGGCGCAACGTCGAGCGTCGATCTGATCGGCACTTACATGCAGGGATTCACCGGCTTCATCGCGAGCTGGTTTTTCATGTTTCTGCTCGGCTGCATTTTCGGCAAATTGATGGAGGACTGCGGAGCTGCCGAGAGCGTCGCACGCTGGGTCATCGATCGGATCGGCGTGCGCCACGCCGCGCTGGCGATCGTCGTCGCCTGCGTCGTGCTGACTTACGGCGGCGTCAGTCTTTTCGTCGTCGCATTCTCGGTGTATCCGACCGCGCTGAGCCTGTTCCGCGCTGCCGACCTACCGCGCCGCTTCATCCCCGCTGCGCTCGGAT
>JBDTOS010000059.1:0-11250 GCA_039933095.1 Dokdonella sp. | reverse complement strand
TACATTGCGCGATTGAATACCGATGGCAGCGTGGACACTTCATACAACCCGGATGCAAGTGGTGCCGTCCTGGCGTTGGCGCTGCAGCCCGATGGCAAGCTGGTGGTCGGCGGTCAATTTAGCTTCATCGGTGGTCAGTCCCGGAGCGGCATCGCGCGACTGAATGGCAATGGCACGCCAGATCCCGCCTTCGTCCCGCAAGTGAACAATGTCGTTCTGGCGCTGTCGCTGCAGCCCGATGGCAAGGTGGTGATGGGCGGCTTGTTCACCGCGGTTGGGGCGCAGTCACGCAACTACATCGCGCGGGTGAATGCCGATGGCACGGTGGATTTGGCGTTCAACCCGAATGCGGGCAATTTTGTTCAGTCCCTGGCGTTGCAACCCGATGGCAAGCTGGTGCTGGGCGGCCTATTCATAACAATCGAAGGAGTGACGCGCAACCACATCGCACGCCTCAATGCCAATGGCACCCTCGACGCCACGTTCAATCCGAATTCGGACAACACAGTCCTCGCCTTGGCGATCCAGCCCGATGGCAAGGTGGTGCTTGGCGGATTGTTTGCCTCCATCGGAACGCTGTTGCGCAATCGCATCGCACGGCTTAACGTCGATGCCACGCTGGACAGCGCATTCAACCCGAATGCGAGTGATGCTGTCTATGCACTGGCGTTGCAGCCGGATGACAAGCTGGTGGTCGGCGGGCAGTTCACCACGATAGGCGGCCCGATAGGCGGCCAGCAGCGCTTTCGTATTGTCCGACTCAATCTCGATGCCAGGATCGACGACATGTTCACCGCAGGTGTCGATAACATCGTGAACGCGCTGGCGTTGCAGCCCGATGGCAAGGCGGTGGTAGGCGGCTTTTTTGCCACCATCAGCGGTGTGACGCGCAAAAGCATCGCACGGTTGAATGCCGATGGCAGTGTGGACAGCACGTTCATCAACCCGGAAGTGGAAGGTACTGTCTTCAACTTGGCGCTGCAGCCCGATGGCAAGCTGGTGGTCGGTGGCTTATTCAGCACGATCGCTGGTCTGCCGCGCAGGGGCATCGCTCGGCTAAATGCCGACGGGACTCTGGACACCGTGTTCATCCCGAATGCGAACAACGATGTCCTCTCGCTAGCGACACAGCCTGACGGCAAGCTGGTGGTTGGCGGTCGATTCACCATGATCGGCGGTCAACCCCGAAATTTTATTGCTCGGCTGAATCCGGATGGCACCGTAGACAACACGTTCAACCCGAATGCGAGCAGTACTGTGGTCGCATTGGCGCTGCAGCCCGATGGCAAGTTGTTGGTTAGCGGTTTTTTCACCACCATCGGCAGTCAGCCGCGCAATAGCATCGCGCGACTGAATGCCGATGGCACGGTGGACAGCGCTTTTAATCCGGATTCAAACGGTCTCGTCCAGTCGATGGCGCTACAGTCCGATGGCAAGCTGGTGGTAGGGGGCAGTTTCGGCGCGATCGGCGGTCAGCCTCGCAATCGCATCGCGCGATTGAACGCTGATGGCACGCTCGACAGCGCATTCGGTCCGAGTGCGGCTGCCGATTCGGTTGTCTTTGCGCTGGCGCTCCAGCCGGACGGTAAGCTGGTGGCGGGCGGTTCATTCAGCACGATCGGCCCTCAAACGCGCCAAAAAATCGCGCGACTGAGCACGCCGCAAGCGGCCTTGCAATCGCTGAGCATCAGTGAAGATGGGAGCACGGTAACTTGGGCGCGCTCTGGCGCCGGGCCGGAGTTGGCCCTGCCGCCGCAGTTGTCGTTCTCAGTTGGCGGCAGCGTCTACGATTCGGCAGGCACGATGCAACGCATTAGTGGCGGTTGGCGAACCACTGGTTTCGTCGCTCCACTGAACACCACCTTCTACCTGCGCGCGCAAGGACAAGTCAGATCAGGTCAGTACAACGGCTCAAGCGGCGTGATCGAAAGCACGCGCCAGTTCTGCCTCAAATGCACCGACGGCATTTTTGCCAACGGGTTCGAATAAAAATGCGGTAAAGCAGGCACCCCAAGGTTGTCCCCGGGTTGCGGTGTCCTAGAAATCAGGAGTGGTCCAAGTGGTCCACTCCGGCCCCTTTTTCCTAGCCATCCTTGATCGTGTATTCCGGCAGCTTTTTCGGCACCAGGATGTTCTTCAATCGGGTGTATTGGGGCAAGCCGTTGCTTCCGTATGGTGGGGCATCCTCGCCACGGATCAACGGTTCGAGATAGCGCCGTGCGGCTTCGGTGATGCCGTAACCGTCACGCCGGATGTAGCTTTTCGGCAATTTCTTTTCGTGATTGGCTACCTTGGCCAACGACGCCGGTTCGATTTTCCAGCGATAGGGTTTATCGGACGTGCGCACGATCACCGGCATCACCGCGTTGTTGCCGGCAAGCGCGTATTCGACTGCTGCCTTGCCGACCGCATAGGCATGCTCGACATCGGTCTTTGATGCGATATGCCGCGCCGAACGCTGCAGATAATCGGGCAGGGCCCAGTGGTATTTATAGCCGAGGTGTTTCTTGACCAAACCGGCCACCAGGGGCGCGGCGCCGCCGAGTTGGGAATGGCCAAATGCATCGACGGTACCGACTTCCGACAGAAACTTGCCGTCTTTGTTTTTGACCCCTTCGGAAACCACCACGGTGCACCAGCCGACGCGTTCGACGGTCGCCTTCACGCGTGCGAGAAAATCCTTTTCATCGAACGGAATTTCCGGAAACAGGATGATATGCGGTGCTTCGTCCGGCCCGTTGCCGGCCAGCCCGGCCGCGGCGGCGATCCAGCCGGCATGCCGACCCATGACTTCCATGACAAATAATTTTGTCGAGGATTCCGCCATCGAGGCGACATCGAGACTCGCTTCGAGCACCGACACCGCCGTGTATTTGGCGACTGAGCCGAAACCCGGGCAGCAGTCGGTCACTGCAAGATCGTTGTCGACCGTCTTCGGTACGCCGACGCAGATGACCGGATAACCGAGCGTGCGGCTGATCTGCGACAGCTTATAGGCGGTGTCGGCCGAATCGTTGCCGCCGTTGTAGAGAAACCAGCGGATATCGTGCGCGCGCATCACCTCGATCAGGCGTTCGTACTGGGCGCGATTGGTGTCGATCGATTTGAGCTTGAAGCGACACGAGCCGAATGCACCGGCCGGCGTGTGGCGCAATGCCGCAATCGCGCTACGCGATTCCTTCGAGGTGTCGATCAATTCCTCACGCAACGCGCCGATGATTCCGTTGCGTGCTGCGAGTACCTTTACGCCTTGCTTGCGCGCGGTTTCGATGACCGCACAGGCGCTGGTATTGATGACGGCGGTCACACCGCCGGATTGCGCGTACAACAGATTGCCTTTGCCCATGAATCCTCCAGTGCTCGCAGTGGCGTCGTTTGACAGCCATCGGCGCAGTGGTTAGCGTAGCCACGTCGGCTTTCCGACAGTTTAGCGGAAGCCCGTTTTCGACTGTCACGCGCCGTCGATATCCCGTTCAATCTTTTGCCCTATTCCGATCCACAGTTTGCGGAGAATCATGCGTCTCGTCCTTCTTGGTGCGCCCGGATCGGGCAAGGGAACCCAGGCGACCCGGCTGAAGACCGAGTTGCGGATTGCCCATATCTCGACGGGCGACTTGCTGCGCGCGGCTGTGAAGGCCGGCACGCCGCTTGGTCTCAAGGCGAAGGTGGTCATGGACGCCGGCCAGCTGGTCAATGACGACATCGTGCTCGGCATGCTTGAAGAGCGTCTCGGCGAGACCGATGTTCAGAATGGTTTCATTCTCGATGGCTACCCGCGCAACACGGCGCAATGCGACGCGCTGGAAGGCCTGCTCGCGCGCATTGGTCAGCCTCTCGATATTGCGGTGAAGCTCGATGTGCCGAACGACCTGATTGTCGAACGAATCGCCGGCCGCGCGGCTGCGGAAGGGCGCAAGGATGACACTCCAGAAACCGTGCGCGAACGCTTGCGCGTGTACGAAGCACAAACCGAGCCGGTCGCCCGACACTTCGCTGAGCTGGGCATGTTGGTCACGATCGATGGCGTCGGTGAACTTGATGACGTGTTCGCACGCATCCTTGCGGCAGTTCGGGAGCGCTGAGGCGGCGTGAAGCAAAAGGGTCAGAGTATTTTTTCATTACCCCTGTCGTCAGCACCGCGAGCGGACAAAAGTGCACTCTGAGCCCTTTTCCTCATGAAGCTGCATATCCTCGGTATCTGCGGAACCTTCATGGGCGGCATTGCCGCACTGGCGCGTGAACTCGGCCACGAGGTCGAAGGCTCGGACGCGAACGTCTATCCGCCGATGAGCACGCAGCTCGAAGCGCTCGGCATCACGCTGAAACACGGTTATGCCGCTGAGCACCTACAGCCCGCACCGGACTTGGTGATCGTTGGCAATGCGCTTTCGCGCGGCAATCCTGCCATCGAACACATGCTTGATACGCGATTGCCCTACGTCTCCGGCCCGCAATGGCTCGGCGATACCTTGCTGGTCCAGCGCCGCGTGCTTGCGGTTGCCGGTACGCACGGCAAGACGACGACCACGTCGATGCTGGCTTGGCTGCTTGAAGCGCAAGGACGCGCGCCAGGGTTCCTGGTCGGCGGCATGCCGGCAAACTTCGGCGTGTCGGCACATTTGGGCAAAACCAGCCCTCAGCCCTCAGCCCTCAGCCCGCTCTTCGTCATTGAAGCAGACGAATACGACACCGCATTTTTCGACAAGCGCTCGAAATTCGTGCACTACCACCCAACCGTCGCGGTCCTCAACAATCTTGAGTACGACCACGCGGATATTTTCCCCGATGTCGCAGCGATCCAGCGTCAGTTTCATCACCTTGTCCGGACCGTTCCCGGCAATGGCCGTCTGATCGTCAATGGCGAGGATGCGAATTTGCGAGAAGTGCTGGCGATGGGCTGCTGGTCGCCGAGCGAGACGTTTGGTATCGAGGCGGGCGACTGGCGCGCTCGTTTGATCAATGCCGATGGTTCGCGATTTGCTGTTTCGCGAAACGGTGAGGAAATAGGTGAGGTGATGTGGAACCTGCGCGGTCGACACAACGTGATGAACGCATTGGCCGCGATTGCCGCTGCAAGCGCGGTCGACGCCAATGTGCAGCGCGCGTTGGCCGATCTCGCCGATTTCCGCAATGTCGCGCGGCGCATGGAGTTGATCGGCGAGCATGCAAGTATTCGAGTTTATGACGATTTCGCCCATCACCCGACCGCGATCGCCACGACGCTCGCTGGCCTACGCGCCAGCGTCGGCAAGGCGCGCATTCTCGTCGCGATCGAACCGCGTTCCAACTCGATGCGTCTCGGCGTGCACGCGGCGGAACTGGCACCGAGTCTGGCCGATGCCGATCACGTGGTTCTGCTGCGACGGCCGGAATTGCCCTGGGACGCACAAGCGGTAATCGCGGCTCTGGATGGGCGTGGGCAGGCGGTCGCGACGGTTTCCGAGCTGGTAGCCGCAATGCGCGAAAAGTCCCGTGAGGGCGACCATGTCGTGTTCATGTCGAACGGGGGCTTCGAGAACGCACCGCGGCGATTTTTCGCTGCGCTACAGGAAGCTGGTTGAGAGCGCAGTGACATCGATGGATCTGCCGTTGTTTCCGCTGTCCACCGTGCTGTTTCCGGGAGGGCAATTGAAATTGCGCATTTTCGAATCGCGCTATATCGATCTGGTGCGCGATTGCGCGCGCAGCGGCAGTGGATTCGGAGTTTGCCAAATATTGGATGGAGCAGAAGTTGCAGATCTGGCTGGAGAGAGTACGCACGCGGTTCCCGCTGCCGTCGGAACCATTGCGCGGATCGTCGATTTCTACAATTTGCCCGACGGATTGCTCGGCATCACGACCACCGGTGGCGAACGGTTCCACGCGCACACCACGCGCATACGCGACAACGGCTTGATGCACGGCGATGTGGAGCTGTGGCCGGACGAACCCTTCGTTCCGCTACCGCCGCAGCATGTGCTGTTGGCGACGATTCTTGAGCGCCTGCTGGAAAGCGTCGGCGGCGAATTCGCCAAGGTAGATCGGGAAAACTACGATCGCGCCGACTGGGTCGGCTTTCGTCTTGCCGAGGCGCTGCCGCTATCAGGCGGCGAGCGTCAGCATTTGTTGCAGATGACCGACTCGCTGCAACGGCTCGATCAGCTGCTGCACTATCTACCGCGTTTTCAGAGCAGCTAGGCTCGCAGCGACTGCTCCAGGTCGGCGATCAAATCGTCGACGTGTTCAAGTCCTACCGAAATCCGCAGCAGATTGCCCGGTGAAACCGGATTCGTACCTTCAACCGATGCGCGATGCTCGATCAGCGATTCGCAGCCGCCGAGCGAAGTTGCGTTGGTGAACAGTGCCAGCCGCCCAGCCATCGCGAGGGCGGCATCGCGTCCACCGCGCAGCTCAATGCTGAGCATGCCGCCGAAATCGCTCATCTGCTTCGCTGCGATTTCGTGACCAGGGTGTGACGAAAGGCCCGGATAGTTGACGCGTTCAATCGCTGGATGAACAGACAGGGATTCGGCAATGGCGCGCGCATTTGCGCAATGCATCGCTATGCGAGCCGGCAGCGATCGGCAACCGCGCAACGTCAGCCATGCACTGAATGGCGCCAGGGTCGCGCCAGTGATGTGCAGCCGATGCGCAACATGCGCATGAAACTCGTCGGCACGCTTGAATACGAGCGCGCCACCAAGCACGTCGCTATGCCCGCCAAAATATTTTGTTGTCGAATGCATGACGACATCGGCACCGAGCGCGAGCGGGCGTTGCAGAACCGGTGAGGCGAAAGTGTTGTCGCAGGCAAGTAGTCCGCCGTGCTCATGCGTGATGTTTGCGAGTGCTTCAATATCGCAGATTTTCATGCGTGGATTCGAGGGTGTTTCCGCCCACAACAGGTCGATGCCGTCGCGACACGCTGCGCGCACAGTATCGAGATTGGCCATGTCGATCGTGCGCACATCAATGTCGCGTTCCGGCAAGAATTCAGTCGCGAGGACGCGCAGGCCGGTATAGCAATCGTCGGGAATCGCGATCCGGCTTCGCGGCGCGAGCGATTCAAGCAGGGTGCTGATCGCGGCCATGCCCGAGGCGAACGTCAGCGCGTCGGCACCGCCTTCCAGCGCGGCGATGGCGGCACGCAATCGATCGTTGGTCGGATTGCCCTCGCGCTGGTATTCGTAACCGGCAACGCGCTCGCCTGCGGGCCCATGTCGAAACGTCGTGGCGAGATGAATCGGCGACGTGACGGCCCCAGTAGTGGCATCGCTTTCACCACCGGCATGCACCGCGAGTGTTTCAAGACGCATCGCAATCTCCACTTCTTGGGTCGGGTTTTTTTGGGTCGGGCCTTGCCGGCCCGCAGAGCTGACGTGAAATCAATGAAACCGCTGCATCAAGTGAATCCGCTGCATCACTCCTCGAACGGCAGTCCCTGCCCGCAACGCCGACAATGCCAAGCGTCCGGCTCATGCTCCGGCAGTCCGCATTCCTTGCAGCGCACGACGCGGCGCTTTGGCCGCAACGTATTGGCAAGTTCGGCGGTATAGATGCCGGTCGGTACCGCGATAATGCTGTAACCAATCAAGATAAGGATCGAGGTTATCAGGCGCCCGAGTGGTGTTGCTGGCGCGATATCGCCAAAGCCGACGGTGGCCATCGTCACAACTGCCCAGTACATGCCGGTCGGAATGCTCGTGAAGCCGTGCTCGGGACCTTCGATGACGTACATCAGTGCACCGAAGATGATGACGATCGTGATCAAGGCGCAGATGAAGATGAAAATCTTGCGCCTGCTGCGCAGCAAGGACGTGATCAACACGCTGGCTTCACTCGAGTATTCGACGAGTTTCAGCACACGGAATGCACGCAACAATCGCAGGACGCGAATGACGATCAGATACGTGCCGCCGACGAACAGCAGCGATAGATAGGTGGGCAGGATCGCGAGCAGATCAATCACACCGAAGAAGCTGGTCGCATAGCGCCACGGTCGGCGCACGGTCGACAGCCGCAGCAAGTACTCCAAGGTGAAGATGATCGTGAATACCCACTCAGCGATGAACAAGGCCTCATGCCATTGCTCCTTGATCGAGGTCACGCTGTCGAGCATCACAACCGCAATGCTCGCGAGTATCGCGACGATCAGAACCAGATCGAAATTGCGCTCCTCCGCGCTGTCGTGGTGATAGATCAGCCGATACCAGCGATTGCGCCAGCCGTGCTCGCTGGCCGGAAGAAATTCACGCTCGAAAGGTGTCGCGGCGCGAACGTGAGGTGCAGCATCGATGGGTGCGGAAGCGCGCGATGAGTCGGTCGGAGTTTCGGGGTTCACGATGCGGGCGTGGCAAATGCGTCACGCGCAGCGGCAATCGTTTGCGCGATGGTGTCGTCATCGTGCGCGCTGGATAGAAATCCGGCTTCGAAGGAAGATGGCGCAAGGTAGACGCCGCGCTCAAGCATGGAATGAAAGAAACATTTGAACGAGGTCATATCGCAGGCGGTCGCCTCGGCAAAGCTTTCCACTTTCGATGCGCTGAAAAACAGGCCGAACATGCCGCAAACCCGGTTGGTGGTGAATGCCATACCAGCGCCATCGGCCATTGCTTGCAGACCGTCAGTAAGCAAGCGGGTGCGACGATCGAGCTCGTCGTAAAAACCAGGTTCGCGAACAAGGTCGAGCGTAGCCAGTCCGGCAGCCATCGCAACCGGATTGCCGCTCAACGTTCCGGCCTGATAGATCGGCCCGGCTGGAGATATCTGTTGCATCAGGTCGCGGCGTCCGCCGAAGGCACCGACGGGCATACCGCCGCCGATGATCTTGCCGAACGTGCTGAGATCGGGCGTCACTCCGTACGACGCTTGCGCGCCACCGAGAGCAACGCGGAAGCCGGTCATCACCTCATCGAAAATAAGCAACGCCCCGTGTTCGCTGCACAGCGCGCGAAGATGTTTGAGATACCCATCCTTTGGCAGGATGCAATTCATGTTGCCGGCGATCGGCTCGATGATCAGAGCGGCGATCGAGTCGCCATTCGTGGCGAACAATTCGCTGGCCGCGTCGAAATCGTTGTAGGGGAGAGTCAGGGTCAGATCGGCCAGTTCCTTCGGCACACCCGGTGAGTTCGGTTGCCCGAACGTCAGCGCGCCGGAGCCGGCCTTGACCAGAAACGAATCGCCGTGACCGTGATAGCAACCTTCAAACTTGACGATGCGCGATCGTCCGGTTGCACCGCGCGCGAGGCGGATGGCCGACAAAGTCGCCTCGGTTCCTGAGTTGACCATGCGCGTCATCTGCATCGACGGCACGAGTTCTGCGATGGTTTCCGCCATTGTCACTTCGAGTGCATTTGGTACCCCAAACGACAAACCATCGCGCAACGTGCGCGCAACTGCGTCAAGCACGTGCGGGTGCGCGTGACCGGCAATCATCGGACCCCACGAACCGACATAGTCGATGTAGCGCTTGCCCTCGACGTCCCACAAAAACGGACCTTGCGCACGTTGCGCAAAGAACGGCTCGCCACCAACCGACTTGAATGCGCGTACCGGTGAGTTAACACCGCCCGGCATGCGTTGAAGTGCGCGTTCAAACAGTTCGTGATTGCGACCCATGGGTATCTCTGTTTTCAATGAAATAATCGAGCGAAGCGCGCGGCATTTTCGGCAATACGGTCGATTCCAGCATCGGTTGAATCGCTTGCTGCAACATCGGAGTCCGGTAATGCAAAGACTGACGAAATCGCCGCTACGTAGTCTGCACCAGCGTCGATCAATAGTCGCGCATTGTCCGGCGTGATGCCGCCGATCGCTACCAGGGGAAGGCCGAACTGTTTTGCCGCACGCAGCAGATCAAGGCTCGCTCGCGGCGCGAGTGGTTTCGTCGGTGAAGTGAAGAACGCACCGAATACTAGGTAGTCGGCACCGGCGTCAACTGCATCGCGTGCACGTTCAAGCGAGTCGTAACACGAGATTCCCATGATTTTCGTTTCGCCCAAACGCGCGCGTGCTGACGCGACGTCGCCGTCCTCTTTTCCGAAGTGGACCCCGGCACTCTCGATCTCCATCGCCAGCTCAAGGTCGTCGTTGATGATCAGGCGTACGCGGTAGCTCGCGCACAATTCAGCTATCGCGTGCGCTTCGGCAAATCTGCGCGCGCTATCATTGGTCTTGTCTCGATACTGAATCACACGAGCTCCCCCGCGTAGCGCAGAATCGACCGCATCGAGAAGACTTTCGCGCGGCCCGTTGGTAATGGCGTATAGCCCCTGGCCTGCCAGCTTCATTGCGCATCCCGATGGCGCGCGCTTTTACCAATCATGACAAGCTGCGAGAATGGAGCGCAGTTCCTGTCGAATCTGATCTTCATGTCCGATACCACCATTGCGCCCGACGAGACACCATTTCGAACTTTCATGTGCGTCGTCTGTGGATTCATCTACAAGGAAGCCGACGGCTGGCCGGATGACGGCATCGAACCGGGCACGCGATGGGATGATGTGCCGGAAACGTGGACATGTCCGGACTGCGGCGTGACCAAGTCCGATTTCGAAATGGTTGAAGTCGGCTGAACGTATGCCTTGATCGATTGCTCGATCAACGGATAAAGGTGAGTTCATCGCCCGCTTTAACGCCAATCTTGCCAGCCTGCCCTGCGTTGAGTTCCAGCACATACATCGCCGGACCGCTACTCGGATAGGGCGGGCAGGGATCGGCGCGGCAAGGCGGAACCCGTTCCTGTACATTGACCAGGCGACGCTGGTCATCGAAGAAAAACATGTCGAGCGGAATCTTGGTGTTCTTCATCCAGAACGCCTGCATGCCACTTTCGGTAAAGATGAAAAGCATGCCATGGTCGTCGGCCATTTCCTCGCGAAACATCAGGCCACGTTCCTGCGATGCGGGATCTTCGGCAAGCTCGACGCTGTAACGATGCCCTTTCAAAGTTACCGACGGACCGGTCGGTGTTGTAGCGCACGCAGTCAGCGTGAGTGCGGCGATTGCGAGCGTTAGGGAGAGTGCGGTACGGCGGAGATTCAAGGAAAACTTCATGGCGAAGGCCTGTTGCAGTTTAAGATTCGGTCGGTTCTGCTGATTGTAGCGAACGTGCTCGCTGAGCAATTTCATGGTGGCGGTGCGACTATGCGCCGTCGAAGCCGATCGAAGCCATCGGCGACGACGCTATCCTCGCTTTTTGGCGCGCAAAAAGGGTTGACCGTCCGGTATTTCGATGTATGATGTGCGGCTCGCTTGCGACGAAAGGTT
>JBDTOS010000058.1:0-11339 GCA_039933095.1 Dokdonella sp. | reverse complement strand
AAATCGCTTTCTCGGCGGAGATTCTCTGCACCGGATATTCTCTGCACCCGACATCAGCGTCCGCGCAAAAACAATCGATCGATCTCGGCGATGCTCAATTGCACCGTCGTCGGCCGTCCATGATTGCATTGGCCGGACCGTTCGGTCATTTCCATTTCGCGCAACAATGCGTTCATTTCCGGCAAAGTCAAGCGTCGGTTGGCACGCACCGAGCCGTGGCAGGCCATCGTCGAGAGCAACTCGTTGCCGGCTTCCTCGACGCGGCGTGAGCTGCCATGCGCGATCACGTCGGCAATCACATCGCGCACGAGCTTGGCGATATCGACATCGTCGAGCAGGGTCGGCACACGGCGCACGCTGGCGCTCTGCGCGCCGCTGCGCACAATATCGAAGCCGAGCGCAGTGAAACGGTCGCCCTGCTCCTCAACGACGCTCGCTTCGCGCTCGCTGAGCGCGAGGCCGAGCGGTACCAGCAATTGTTGTGAACGAATGCCATCGCCGGACTGACTGGCTTTCAATTTTTCGTAGGTGATACGTTCGTGCGCGGCATGCATATCAACAACGACGAGGCCATGCGCGTTTTGCGCGAGCACGTAGATGCCGTGCAATTGCGCAATCGCGAATCCGAGCGGCGGAATGTCGCCGTCGGCCTGCGGAATATTCACTGACGCGAGCGTTTCCATTGCGACGTCGGTCATCGCAAGTACCTGGCTTGGCACACCACGGACTTCACCTAGCAAGGCCGCATAGTCGGCCAGAGGTTCGCGCACGCCGAGGCCGAGGCCGAGGCCAAGACCACCTTGCTGGCGATACTGTGGCCAGCTCAATGCAGACGCCGGCGCGACTGCCTGCTCCACGCCCGCGCGCGTTTCGGCCAACGCATCGTGCAAGGTGCGATACAGAAAGTCGTGTACCAGCCGCGACTCGCGAAAGCGCACCTCGTGCTTGGCCGGATGGACGTTGACATCGACCAGCGCCGGATCGAGATCGAGGAACAACACGAACGCCGGATGACGCCCGTGAAACAGAACGTCGGCATACGCCTGACGCACTGCATGGGCGACCTGCTTGTCGCGCACGAGGCGTCCATTCACGTGGAAATACTGCTGATCGGCCTGGCTACGCGACGCGGTCGGCAGACCAACCCAACCGCTCAGGTTCAAACCAGCGGCAGCATGTTCGATGCGCAGGCTCTGGCTGGTGAAACTCTCGCCGAGCACATCGCCAACGCGGCGCACGGCATCGCCTTCGTCGCGTGCCGGTTTATACAGGCGCACAGCCTTGCCGTTGTGGGTTAGCCGAAACTCGATTGCGGTGCGCGCCAGTGCGATCGACTTGACCAGATCGTCAATATGGCCAAACTCGGTCCGCTCCGCGCGCAGGAATTTGCGCCGTGCCGGCACGTTGTAGAAAAGATCGCGCACTTCGACGCTCGTGCCACGCGGATGTTGCGCGGGCCGTGGCGCTTGCGGTTTGCCGCCAGCGACCTCGATCGACCATGCATCCGCGTTGCCACTGCGCGAGGTCAGCGCAAAACGCGATACCGATGCGATCGATGGCAATGCCTCGCCACGAAAGCCGAGTGTGCCGACGCGTTCGATATCTTCAAAGCTCGAAATCTTGCTGGTCGCATGCGCGGTGATCGCCAGCGGAAGATCGTCTGCATCGATGCCGCCGCCGTCATCGCGCACCCGGATCAGGCGTGCGCCACCGTCCTCAATCTCAATCTCGATGCGGCCGGCGCCGGCATCGACGCTGTTCTCGATGAGTTCCTTGACCACCGAGGCCGCCCGCTCGATGACCTCGCCGGCAGCGATTTGATTGACCAATGTGGGTGGCAAAGCGTGAATGCGCGGCATGACGCCGCATGATAGCCGAATGACCAACCTGCTCTGTAGACAGGTACTAGCGGAAACGCGAGGTGATCAGCTGTTCGGGACTTTCAACACTGCGCCGACAAGCAGATCATCGCTGGCGAGCTTGTTCACCGCACGCAGTGCGCTGACGCTGGTGCCGTGACGCGATGCGATGATCGCCAGGGTCTCGCCGCGACCGACGACGTGCCGGGAAGGTCGATCCTTGCCGATGTTTGCGGCGAAGAACGTGCCATCCGGTGGCGAGGTGCGAAAGTAATTTCGAACACCATCGAGCACCGCGTCGGCAAGTTTCCGGCGCTCGCTGGGACTGTTCAAACGCTTTTCTTCGGCGGGGTTCGAGATGAAGGCGGTTTCAATCAGGATCGACGGTACGTCGGGCGAGCGCAGTACGATGAAGTTGGCGCGCTCGACGTAATTCTTGTGGGTCGGCCCGATGCGCCGCATCGCTGCCAAAACCTGTCCGGCGACTGCGTTGCTGGCCTCCATCGTTGCCCCCTGCTGCAAATCGAGCAACACCGACGCAAGCTGATCGTCCTTGTCGTCGAGCGACACGCCGCCGACGAGATCGGCACGATTCTCGCTCGCTGCCAGCCAACGTGCGGCTTCACTGGTCGCTCCGCGCGCCGACATGACCCATACCGAGCTACCGCGCGCTTCGCTGCTGGTGAAGGCATCGGCATGCACCGACACAAACAGATCGGCGCGCGCCTCACGTGCTTTCTTGTAGCGCTCGGCGAGGGGAATGAAATAGTCGCCGTCGCGGGTCATGAACGCTGTCATTCCCGGTTCGCTGTCGATCTCGCGTTTGAGTTCGCGTGCGATTGCGAGTGTGATTTTTTTTTCGTAGGTCCCGGTGGCGCCAATCGATCCCGGATCCTCGCCGCCGTGTCCGGCATCGATGGCAACGATGACCTTGCGCGCTGTTCCCGGTAACGCGTCATCGATTTTCTTTACTGGGGCCGCGACCGTCTTCGGATAGAAATCGAGCACGAGTCTGTAACCAAGCTTTTCGGCAGGTGCGAGCAGAAAACTCTTCGGTCGCACATCAGCGCCAAGATCAAACACGACGCGCGCATCGCTCTTGCCTTGATGGCCGACGCGAACGGATTTGAGCAGGCCACTGGTCGTCGGCGGACTGAATCCCTCGGGGAAACTGCTGCCGGCAATATCGAGAACAATTCGATCGGGATTGGCGAGATCGAACAACTTGTACTCAACCGGTCCACTGACGTCGAACACGACGCGCGTGTAGTCGGGACTAGCCCAAACGCGCACCGCTCTGATGTCGGCGGCATGCGCCGACACAACGCAACCAAGCATGGCGAGCGGGCCGACGAGGCGAGCCAGCCACGCGAGACGATCCGACTTGATCGATGCCGAGGTCTGCATGGGCGCTATTGATACGCAATTCCAGCGCAGATTTCAAGTCTTTTACCATGAAAATCCGCAACCTGTAGATCATTCTTCATGTTTATTTGAGGATTACCACTTCAAACCTGCGATTACGGCGAGCCATTCTTGTCCGCGCTTGCTCAGTGCATCGATGCTCAGGTCACGCGTCGCACTGGCATGAACCAATTCGATGACGAGGTCGACTGCCGGTAACCCGTGCCCGCCACGCTCGGGCCATTCGACCAGAAGCAAGGTTCCCGAACCGGTGAGTTCCGGCAGACCCAGCCATTCGAGTTCACCGGGATCGGCGATCCGATAGAGGTCCAGATGATGGATGCGCAGATCGCCGCATTCATAGGTTTCGATCAGGCTGTAGGTCGGACTCTTGATGCGCTCGCCGACGCCGATGGCTTTGAGTAGAGCACGCGCGAAGGTGGTCTTGCCGGCTCCGAGTTCGCCACGCAGATGAATGACGCCACCCGTGCCGACGTGCGGCGCGACAGCAGTCGCGAGTTCATTCAATCGCGATTCGTCGATGCCGCGCAGGGCGGCATGCGTGGCGTTCATTTGCCGGTCTTGTCCGCAGAATCGGCATTGACCAAATCTGCATTGACCGGTTCTGAGTTAACCAGGGTTCGCAACGGATCGAACAGATCGCTCGCAATCAGTCCGCGTGGACGCTTGCCCGCAGCAAGATCTCCCGCGCGCCCGTGCACCGCAACGCCAAGTCGCGCAGCGTCCCAGGGCGATAACCCCTGCGCCATCATTCCAGCGATCACCCCGGTCAACACATCGCCCATGCCGGCGCTGGCCATGCCCGGATTACCCCATGGACAGACCGCGACGTGGCCATCGGGATCAGCGATGAGAGTGCCCGCACCCTTGAGCACGACGACTGCCTTGTATCGCACCGCGAGCTCGCGCACGCTGCCGTAGCGATCGGCTTGAACCTGTTTCGTGTCGACACCGAGCAGGCGCGCGGCCTCACCTGGATGCGGAGTCAGCACCGCATTTTTCGGAAGCGGTAGCGGCGCGCGTGCGAGCAGGTTCAAGGCGTCGGCATCCATCACGCAGGTGCGATCGGCGCGCAGCGCAGAGTCCCATAACGCGTGAGCCCATGCGCTTTGGCCAAGTCCCGGGCCGAGAGCAACGACACTTGCGTGATCGAGCAGCGCGGACAGCGACTGCGGATCGTCGACGCTGCGCACCATCAATTCGGGACGTGCCGAATTGAGCACCTGTGCATGTTCGCTGCGCGTGGCGATGGTCACCAGTCCGGCACCGACACGCAGCGCCGCTTCGCCGGTCATGCGAATCGCACCGGCCATGCCACGATCGCCGCCGATCGCAAGTACGTGACCGAAATCGCCCTTGTTGGAATCGTGCATGCGCGCTGACAACAAAAGGTCGATACGTTCATCGAGCAAGCGCGCATCGGGTGCAATTGCCGAACGCGCGGCAGCCGGAATATCGAGCAAGGCCAATTCCAGATCGCCGCACTGATCGCTTGCCGCAGCGGTGAACAGTCCGCGCTTCCAGGCGACGAAACTGATCGTCGCCTGCGCGCGGAGGGTCGGACCGAGACAGCAACCGCTGTCGGCGTCGAGTCCCGATGGAATGTCGAGCGCCAGCACATCGTGCTCGCTGGCATTGACCTGCTCGATCAGCGATGCCGCGAAACCGTCGATCGCGCGATTGAGCCCGGTGCCGAACAAGCCATCGACGATGACGTCAGCATCCGGCAACGCGCTGAATGTGCTCGGCGAAATCAGCCCGCCGCCGGCCTCAACAAAGGCAGCGTGTGCGCGAGCGTGATCTTCGCCTGTAGTCTCGTCGGCGTCGTCGAAAATGGTTACCGCAACGACCTCAAGCCCGGCGTGTCGCGCGAGTTCGCCAAGCAAAAGCGCATCGCCACCATTATTGCCTTGTCCGACCAGAAGGCACAGACGCCGCGCACGCGGCCAGCGACGGCGCAGCAGCGCGAATGCGGCGCGCGCGGCGCGTTGCATCAGTGAGTAACTGGCTATGCCGTGCTGATCGATCGCGGCACGGTCAATCCGTCGAACATTGGCGGTGGTGTAAAGCGCAGTGGCGAGGTCGGCAGGCATCGCGGAAGTATAGGCACCGGCAGCGCTCGCCGGATAGCGCCGGAACCGACCGCACCGATCACTGCGATAGGTTTTGCTCGCTGCAAAGCGCGTTATGCTGGCTCGGATGAATCCGTCAACAACCATACGGCACTCTGCTCGTGTGATGTCTGACCCGCAGACGCTCGGTCGCGACTTCGCTCGCCTCGCTTCCGATCTGCGTGTGTGGGCGTCCGAGCTCGGCTTTCGTGATCTCGGTATCGCCGGTGTCGACTTGGACGAAGACGAAACCCACTTGCTGAACTGGCTCGCTGCGGGAAATCACGGCGAGATGGACTATATGGCGCGTCACGGTAGCAAGCGCACCCGGCCTGGCGAATTGCGGCCCGGTACTTTGCGCGTCATTTCAGTGCGCATGGACTATCTGCCGCCGGCCCGCGACAGTTGGGATGTGCTCGCGAGTTCCGAGTTGGGATTCGTCGCGCGCTATGCATTGGGCCGCGACTATCACACGCTGATGCGACGGCGCTTGCAGAAACTCGCAGATCGCATGGCCGCGTCGATCGGACCCTTTGGCTATCGCGCGTTCGTCGATTCAGCGCCGGTGCTGGAGCGCGCACTCGCCCGCAACGCCGGAATCGGCTGGATCGGCAAAAACACTTGCCTGATCGACGCTCAGGGCGGTTCGTGGTTTTTTCTCGGGGAGTTATATACCGATCTGCCGCTACCGATCAGCGAACCGGCCACGGCCCACTGCGGCACCTGCACGCGCTGCATCGAGATCTGTCCGACCCAGGCAATCATCGGCCCGAATCAGCTCGACGCACGTCGTTGCATTTCGTATCTGACGATCGAGTTACGCGGACCGATCCCGCTCGAATTGCGCCCTTTGATCGGCAACCGGATTTTCGGCTGCGACGATTGCCAGTTGATCTGCCCGTGGAACAAGTTTGCCAAACCCACCGACGAAGCAGACTTCGCGCCACGCCACGGCCTCGATGGTGCAAGCCTGATCGACCTGTTTGCGTGGAGCGAGGAAGAATTTCTCAAACGCACCGAAGGATCGCCGATTCGACGCATCGGATACCTATGCTGGCTGCGCAATATCGCCGTCGCCCTCGGCAACGCACCGCATTCAGTTCAAACCGTTGCCGCCCTGAAAGCGCGTGCGGATCATCCTTCGGACCTGGTCCGCGAACACGTCCAGTGGGCCCTTTTGCGCCTCACGCCGCCTGTTTAGGGATTTCCCTCGACGTGTGCGTCAACGCATTGTGCCGATCGACGTAGACCAGCATCGGCTTGAATGCCGCTGCTTCCCCTTCGGAGATTACGCCATAGGCGCAGATAATGATGATGTCGCCGGGCTGGGCGCGGTGTGCGGCGGCACCATTGATTGACACGATGCCCGAGCCTTCGTCGGCGCGGATCGCATACGTCGAGAAGCGCTCGCCGTTGTTGACGTTGTACAGGTGAATCTGCTCGTACTCGCGGATGCCCGAGATATCGAGCAGGCGCCCGTCTATCGCGCAGGACCCTTCGTAGTGCAATTCGGCATGCGTTACCGTCGCACGATGAATCTTGGCTTTGAGCATATTGAGCTGCATGGAGCCCTCACGGACAGCTGGTGTCGTTTTTCTACAACAGGCCCATTATAACGGGCAAGATTGACGCATCGCAACAACGTTAGGCTTACCGCAGAAAAACCCTGGGGAAACTGTAATTGGTTGTTTTTTGGACAAAAAAAACCCTCGCAGCGAAGTTCGCGCGAGGGTGTGTATCAGAGTGACGACTACCTGGAAATGCGCCCTGCTTACGTCGGGAGAGCCACAACGACGTTGCGGAAATACCGACAGCGTGGGGAGAATACCACAAGCAAGCGGAGAAAAGCTACAGTTTTGCCAAAGAATTTTGATTGCCATAGAGACCCGCTTGGCCAGCTTGAAATCACGTGTCCGTGATGGGCGTCCTGCCTCCGAATTTTCTATCAATCAACATGTTATCGATAAGTCGGGTAGCGCCGAGGCGGACTGCGATCAAGGCCACCAATCCCTCGGTACTATCCACCCCGACGAAATTCAGGTCCGTCGCGCGGCGGAGCACGGAGTAGTCGACCTCGAAACCGCTGCTTTTCAGTCGGTCGGTTGCAGCAGTCTCAATAAATTCAATATCTGAAGGTCCGCGATCCAGAATTTGCTCGCGCATCCACCGAAGGGTCGCATGAATCGCGCCGGCCTGACTGCGCTGTTCGCTGGTCAGGTACTGATTGCGCGAACTCATCGCGAGTCCGTTCGCCTCGCGCACTGTGGGCGCTGCAATGACGTCAAGCGGAAACGACAAATCGCTGACCATTCGCTGGATCACCAGCAGTTGCTGGAAGTCTTTCTGACCAAAGACCGCGAGATCCACCTGCACAAGATTGAACAGGCGCGCGACCACACTCGCTACGCCATCGAAATGGTGTGACCGGATTGCGCCTTCAAGCACATCACTGATTCCCGGAACATGGATGCGCACAGCGTGCTCGATACCCTGCGGATAGATTTCCTCGACGCCGGGCATGAACAGCGCGTCGCAGCCGGCCGCGACCAGTCCATCGGCATCGGCGTCGGGTGTACGCGGATAGCGCGCGAGATCCTCGTTCGGGCCGAACTGGGTTGGATTGACGAACACGCTGGCGATGGCGACATCGGCGCGTCGCCGCGCTTCGCTGACCAGCGAATAGTGGCCGGCGTGCAGATTGCCCATGGTGGGCACAAAGCCGATGCGCTGGCCCTTGCGCCGGTGCTCGCCGATCCAGGCGCGAACCGCGCTGCTGTTGCGAAGGATCTGCATCGTGCTCGCGAAAATCGCCTAGTAACTGTGTTCTGGCCCGGGAAACTCGCGCGCGCGGACGGCCGTCGCGTAAGCGCCAATCGCCGCGGCGACCGAATCGTTGCCGGCAAGAAAATTCTTGCTGAAACGCGGACGCGCGCCAGCGCTGATACCGAGCAGGTCGTAAAGCACGAGCACCTGGCCATCACAGCCGACGCCGGCACCGATGCCGATGGTCGGGATACGCAGCTCGCCGGTTATCGCGGCGGCAAGGTCGGCGGGCACGCATTCGAGTACAAGCAGATTCGCGCCAGCGTCCTGCACCGCACGCGCATCGGCGCGCAGGCGCTCGGCGGCGCCGGCGTCACGGCCCTGCACGCGATAGCCACCGAATTTGTGTACCGACTGCGGCGTCAGTCCCAAGTGCGCGCAGACCGGCACATCACGTTCGCTCAGCGCATGAATGACATCGAGCGCCCACCCTGCACCCTCGAGCTTGACCATCGCCGCGCCGCCTTGCGCAAGCAACTGCGCGGAACTGCTCAGCGCAGTGGTGCTGTCGCGATAGCTCATGAACGGCAGATCGGCAATCAACAATGCGTATTCGAGTCCGCGCGAAACGGCTGCAGTGTGATAGACCATCTGTTCGATCGTGACCGGCAACGTCGTTGCATGCCCCTGCACAACCATGCCGAGCGAATCTCCGACCAAGACCACATCGACGCCCGCCGCATCCACTTGTACGGCGAAGCTCGCATCGTAGGCCGTAACGGCAACGATCTTCTCGCTGCGCGCCTTGGCATCGAGCAGGCGCGGCACAGTGATCGGTGCGCGCTTTTCGCGCGCGGGGAGTTCGGTCGGCATAGGATTCCCGCGAGTGTCGGTCGCCATTATTCCGCTTCGCTGGCGCAAGTCTCAAGCACGGTGACGGGGATACAGTCCTTGCTGTCGACGCGCGCAAGCAATTCGGATACGCGCCCAACGCCGGGAATCTGCAGCAACGGCGCCACTTCGGCCAGCGGAACCAGCACGAAGGCACGCTCCGCAATGCGCGGGTGCGGTACCTGTAGACCGTCGTGCTCGATACGTTGATCGGCATAAACGAGAAGATCGAGATCAATCACGCGTGGCCCCCAGCGTGGCCCGTCGCGAAAACGTCCGAACGCACGCTCGATTGCCAGCATCTCGGCAAGCAACGCCGGTGCCGACAACGATGTAGCCAACTCGGCAACCGCGTTGACGAAGTGCGGCTGGTCGAGCAATCCCCAAGGTGGGGTCTGGTACAAGCGAGATCGGCGCAGCAGCGTCGTTTCCGGCAACTTCTCGAGCGCGAAAAGCGCTGCCTCGATTTGCTGTAGTGGATTTTCCAGATTGCTGCCGAGTCCGATCCAGGCGCTCTCCGGTGTCGCCAAGGTCATGATTCGCTGGGGCCAGCCGTCGCCGGTTCCTGCGGACCTGCGCCGCGACGCCTGCGCCCGCGACGCGCACGTTTTCTTGGAGGCACGCCATCTGCACGAACCGACTTTGGTGGAGCAAGGCGTTCCGCCAGCAGGTGCGGTTCAAGCTGCTGCGCTTCAGTCCACCAGGCTGCCGACTCGTTCAATTCCGCCGACTCGGGATCGGCGCGACTGCGCAGCAACAGGAAATCGTAGGCCGCACGAAAGCGTGGATGGGCGAGCAATCGCACGACCCGCTTCCGAGCACGTTGATCGAAGCGCGTCTGCAACGCCCAGATTTCCTCGACGCTGTAGAGGAACCGACGCGGCACGGCGACGCGCGCGAGTTGCTCGCCAATTACGCGATCGCTCGCTTTTTGCCACGCGATCTGCGCATCGTCGCCAGCTGCCATATTGTGTGCGGCGAGTTCGCGCACCGGAGCCCACATCAGGGCGGCAAACAGGAACGCTGGCGTGACCGATTGCTCGGAGCGAACGCGTTCGTCGGTATTCGCCAACGTCGCTTCGATCAAGCCGCGAAACGCAGCACTTTCCTTCCCCATCAGCGAACGCGCGGTGGCAGGAAAAACATGTTCCTGTAGGCCGCTGCGCTCGAGCGCCCGGAAACTCGCAAGTCCGTGGCCGCTGAGGAACAGTTTCAATATCTCGTCGAACAGCCTCGCCGGCGCGGCTTCGCCGAGCAGGCAACCCAAGGTCGCAAACGGCGCTGCGGCATCTGCGGCAATCGTGAAATCGAGCTTCGCCGCTAGCCGGACCGCACGCAACATGCGAACCGGATCTTCGCGATAACGCAACTCGGGATCGCCGATCAGGCGCAGGGTGCGCGCTTTCAAATCGGCAAATCCACCGACGAAATCGCGTACACAGAAATCGTCGACTCCGTAGTACATTGCGTTGACCGTGAAGTCGCGCCGGATTGCGTCCTCATCGAGCGTTCCATACACGTTGTCGCGCACGATGCGGCCATCGACGACATGACGATCACCGCTGCCATCGTCACTGCTGCCGCGAAAGGTTGCGACTTCAATGATCTCGCGACCGAACACGACGTGGGCTAGCCGGAAGCGGCGCCCGATCAGGCGACAATTGCGAAACAGCGCGCGCACCTGCTCCGGCGTTGCGTCGGTCGCGATATCAAAATCCTTGGGATGTCCGCCGAGCAGCAGATCGCGCACTGCGCCGCCAACCAGATACGCGGCGTAGCCTTCCTCATTGAGTTTGTAGAGCACGCGCAGGGCGCTGTTGGAAATGTTCTTGCGCGAAATCGTGTGATCGGCGCGCTCTACCACTTGCGCTGTGATTGTCGGGGCAATTTTGTGCAAGGCTGGTCTGGCTTTTTTTGAAGCGTTTGCAGGCACGTCCGTCGAATCCTTTTTCCCGCGCATCCGGCGGATCGTGTCGCTGAATATCTTCATCCGTTCCGTCGCCGTTGATGGGCCGGGAGAAGCACGGCGGTGCCGGTGATTTCGTTGAGGATGCTCATGAATCCGATATACTACGCGATCATGCACGCCCGCGAAAAACTGCTCCCTTCGTCTAGTGGTCCAGGACACCGCCCTCTCACGGCGGGAACACGAGTTCGAACCTCGTAGGGAGTACCAGGGGTTTGCTTTTGCGATCTCCCCTGATCGCAGCATGATGTGGGCTGGCAAGATTTGATCTAGCCACCTTCGCACGATGCATCAAAGCTGCCATCCATGGCCGTACTTCTCGTG
>JBDTOS010000057.1:0-11456 GCA_039933095.1 Dokdonella sp. | reverse complement strand
AGCGGTTTTAAGAGCACCGGAAAATCGAACGCTTCGGCGCATGTCGCCGGCAACTCTTCTGCGAGTGGATCGCCTGCGAAAAATGGTGTGAGCAATCGCGTGGCGATCGCGCTGAGCGAATCGCAGTCGGCGAAATCCGCAATGGAAAAACGCGGCAGCGATTCAGGAACATACAAACCGCCATCGGGAGCAAGCCCAGCGATCAGCGCAGTGCTCAGCGACGCCGCGGCAGCGGCAGCGCGCGTGCTGAGAAATTTCACTCGAGCGCTTCTCTCGGCTCGATCATTCGACAATCTGCGCAGCCGGTCCGTTGACCGGACTCACGAACGCCTGGCTGGCGAACCCCGCCTGCTCAAACGCCGCACACATAGCGGTTGCCGCAAGCTTCGCTGCGGCGCGATCCTCGAACCAAGCGAACACGCTAGGTCCCGATCCCGATATGCCGGCACCGATCGCGGCGTGGTCGAGCGCCGCCCGTTTGACAGCGTCGAAGCCGCCGATCAGCGGCGCACGACGCGGCTCGATCAAGACATCGGCGAGGCCGGCGCGCACCAGTGCGACATCGCTTCGCCAACACCCGGCAAGCACGAGGGCAAGGTTCGAACTCTGCGCCACGAAATCGGTGAGCGCATAGTTGCCGCGCAACGCCTCGCGCGCGTGGCGGGTCTCAAGAACGGCGTCGGGATGCACGACGGCACAATGCCACGCGTCCGGAACATTGATTCTAAGCAGACGTCCGTTTGCGGCGAGCACGAGGCCGCCGAGCAAACATGGTCCGACATTGTCTCCATGGCGGGTTCCGCTTGCGATCGTTTCACCTTCGAGTGCGAACGGGTACAGGTCTTCGACCCGCATCGGCGCATCCAACAATGAATTCGCCGCGACCAGCGCAGCGACGCAGGACGCCGCCGATCCGCCCATGCCGGAGCCGAGCGGAATGCCTTTTTCGAGTTCGACTTCGAAGCCGAAATCCGCCTGCACCTCATCGCAAAGCGCAAGCAGCGCACGACCGGCGGTGTTGCGCTCTGGATCGAGCGGAAGATCGGTGACGCACCCGCGGATCGCGTTGATGCGCACGCCGCGCTTGAGAACGCGCTGGACCACAGCGCGATCGCCACAGCCGGTAAAGCTCTGGCCGAGAATGTCGAAGCCGACAGCGACGTTGCCGATGCTGGACGGTGCGAAAGCGGTCGCCTGTGTGCGTCTGTTCATCGTCTCGATCCCAGCCCATGCGCTGATCCAAGCCCCGGCGCCGATCCAAGTCCAGTCGCGACGCGCAGCAGATCGGCGAACACGCCGGCGGCGGTCACTTCGGGACCGGCACCCGGCCCTTGCACGATCAGCGGATTGGTGGCGTAGCGGCGTGTTGTGTACTGAACGATATTATCGGTCAAACGCAGATGCGCAAAGGCATGATCGTCCGGCAGTTCCATCAGCCCGACACTTGCAACACCTGCATGGTCGAGGCGCGCGACATGCCGAAGCACGCACGACCTCGCACGGGCGCTTTGATAGCGCTCGGCGATATCGACGTCCATAACATCGAGCTTCTCGATCGCATCGTCACGGTCTAGATCAAGCAAGGATTGCGGCATCAAACCGGTGATTCGTATATCGGCCAGCGACAGCGCCAATCCTGCTTCTCGCGCGAGAATCACCAGCTTGCGGGCAACATCAAGGCCGGAAAGATCATCGCGCGGATCGGGTTCGGTATAGCCAAGATCGAGCGCCTCGCGCACCAGCGTCGAGAACGGCTGACTGCCGTCGTAGCGGTTGAACAACCAGGCGAGCGTACCGGACAGAATTCCCTCGACCGCGATCAATTCATCGCCGGTATCGATCAGATCGCGCAGGGTCTGGATCACCGGCAAACCGGCACCGACCGTTGCCTCATAGCGCCAGCGCGCACCGCTCGCGGCGCTGGCAGCGCGCATTGCCCGCCAGCGTTGCAGCGATCCCGCGCCGGCCTGCTTGTTCGGTGTGATCACGTGGATGCCGGCAGCGAGCCAGTCGGAATAGTGATCGGCGATTGCGTTGCTGGCGCTGCAATCGACGATGACCGCGTGGGGCAGATGCGATGCGTGGATCTGGTCGGTGAAACGGGCGAGATCGACAGGGGTGTCGCTGGCAGCCAAGCGACCCTGCCAGTCGGCCGGCAGTTCGCCACGATCGTCGCACCACATATGTCGGCTCGATGCGATCGCGCGCACACGCAGATCGAGTTGGGTGTCGCGCTTCAGGCGTGGCGCGGCGTCGCGAATCTGTTCGATCAAGGCGCGTCCGACATGGCCCGGACCGATGACGCCGACCGACACGGTCTGCGGCGACAACCAGAATCCGGCGTGCGCCGCGCGCAGCGCGCGCTCGGCATCGACGCTGGCGAGGGCGACCGAAATATTGCGCTCGGACGCGCCTTGGGCGATCGCGCGAATATTGACGCGGGCGCGACCGAGCGACGCGAATAAACGTCCAGCGACTCCCGGCGAGCCGGCCATACCGTCACCGACTGCGGCGAGCACACTGATACCCGGCGTCACCATGACGGCCTGGATTTGCCCGGCCGCGAGTTCGAGCCTGAAGGCCACCGTCAGTGCACTCTCGGCTCGCGCCGCATCGGGTGCGCGCACGACGCAGCAGATCGAATGTTCTGACGATCCCTGCGAAATCATGACGACCGAGACCTTTGCATCGCGCAACGCGGCAAACACGCGCTCGGCGGTTCCCGGCACGCCGATCATGCCGGCGCCTTCGACATTGACGAGGGCGAGATGTTCGAACAACGACAGCCCCTTGACTGGTCCACCGTCATCGCTGCGCTCGACAATCCGCGTGCCCGGATGCTCGGGCCGGAACGTGTTGCGGATGTGGATCGGCAGACCGAGCGCCATCGCCGGCAGCATCGTCTGCGGGTGGATGACCTTGGCCCCGAAATAGGCGAGTTCGCAGGCTTCCTCGTAGGACATCGATGGGAGCGAAACCGCTTCGGGTACGACGCGCGGATCGGCCGACAACACGCCGTCGACATCGGTCCAGATGTGCAACGCCTGAGCACCGAACAGTGCGGCAAAAATCGCTCCGGAAAAGTCGCTGCCATTGCGACCAAGCACGGTTGCGCGACCGCTTGCGTCGCTGGCAATGAAACCGGTGATGACGATGCGATCGCGCGGATTTTCGGCGCGCCATGCATTCAGGCGCACGGCGCTGGTGTGCCAATCGACGACGACACCGAGTTCGCCATGGTGCACGACCAGCACGGCGCGCGCGTCAAGTAGCGCGCAACCACTGCCGATTGCGACGAGATGCGCGTGCAACAGATGCGCCGACCACACCTCACCGAGCCCTTGCACGCGCTCGAAGGATTCGCGCGCATTGATTCCGAGCACGGCCAGTGCATTCAGCACATCGGCGAGTTCGGCAAATTGCAGGTCGAACCATTCGATGCTGGGCTCAGCCAGATCGCCAAGCAGTTCGTTGGCCGTATCGACGTGGCGATCGCGCAGAGTCAAAAGATTCTCGCGCCAGTCCGGAGCGTTTTTCGCCGCCGCATCGGCAAGCGCGATCAAGTCGTCGGTGACACCCCGCATCGCCGAGACGACCGCGATCTGTACCGCATCGGGCAGCGCAAGCAGGATTCGCGCGACAGCGCGAATGCGGATCGCGTCTGCCAACGACGAGCCGCCGAACTTGTGCGCGGTAACCGGGTGCCGTGCTGCGGCAGCTGAACTGCCAGCGGCGTCACGTGCGGCCTCCAGGGTCGCGGCAAGTTGGGCAAAAGGAGTCATCGGGTCTCGGAAAAGGTTTGCGCGCGGCAACCCATCATTGCCGCACTCCCTCATTGTCGCGGACTTCACCGGCGAATGCAGGTTTCAGTTTTCGAGCGCGTCCTCGAAAGATCGTGCACGCTCGAACGATCGCGAGAAACGCGACCGAACGATCATGCTGGCGGGCAGGGACCGCCGGCTTTGGCCCACGTCGTGAATTGCGCCACAAAGTCGGCATGGGTGATCGGTACGGGGGCGCGATCCCCGCCAGGATTCCAGCCCCACAATACAAGGCCATCCTGGTCGACGTGTTTGATCAGGGCGGTCATGTCCTTGCCGCCGTTCTTCTTCGGGTCTCGCAGATTCGCGCACAACTCGGCGGCCGGCAAGCCGATGAATACCATCTTGTGTTCGGGTGGCGGTAGATGCCAGTTCGGTGCGCCGGACGGCGTATGCAATCCGTAGCTTGCCGGCGGATTGGCAGCGCCGTGGCAGGTTGCGCACGGCAATCCCGCAGCTCCTTTCCCGTCGACTCCGCGCGCAATGCCTTGGGTGTGCGCGATACCGGCGTCGAATTGCAACGGCGCATCGCCGGGACTGTGGCAGTTCTGGCAGCGTGGATGCTGCAGCACAATCTGCACCGTCGCGAATGCGGCAATGGCGTCGTCGCTGGTTTGCGCGGAAGTTGTCCGAGTTGGGGATGCCGTGTTTGCTGCTTGATCGAGTCCTTTTGCCGATCGCGGGTCAGCCAGTGCGTCTGCCAATATCGCAACGATCGACATGCCAAGCACGCCGCAAATCATCGTGACCATTTTCATGCGAGCACCTTGAAGGGTAGTTCATATGAACGCTTCCCGGTCAATGCGAATAATGCATTCGCAACTGCCGGAGCGATCGGCGGTGTGCCGGGTTCGCCGACGCCGCTGGGATGCTCCTTGCTCGGCACGATATGCACCTCGACAACCGGCATCTCATTGATTCGCAGCACGCGATAGTCGTTGAAGTTCGATTGCTCCACGCGACCGTCCTTGAGCGTCACTTCGCCATACAAGGCGGCGGTCAATCCGAATGCAATTGCGGATTCGACCTGGGCTTCTATGCCGGACGGGTTCACGGCAATTCCGCAGTCGATCGCGCAGGTCACGTGATGAACACGGATCTTGTTTTCGACGACGGAAATATCCGCCACTTGAGCGACAAAACTGCCGAATGATTCGTGCACTGCAATACCACGTGAATGCCCCTTGGCCAGAGGTTTTCCCCAACCGCTTTTTTCCGCAGCGAGATTGAGGACGCCGAGATGGCGCGGATGATCCGTCAACAAGGTACGGCGATAGGCGACCGGATCCTTGCCGGCCGCATGAGCGAGTTCATCGATCATGCTTTCCATGACGAACGCCGTATGGGTATGGCCAACCGAGCGCCACCAAAGCACAGGCACGCCGGTTTTCGGCGTATGCACATCGACACGAACGTCAGCCATCGCCTGCAGGTATGGAGAATCGACTACCCCTTCGACCGATGACGGATCAATTCCGTCCTTCATCATCGCCTCGAACGGCGTACCGAGCAGGATCGACTGGCCGACTGCGCGATGTTGCCAAGCGACCGGCATACCCTTGTTGTCGAGACTGACTTTCACGGCGTGCACAAAGGCTGGGCGGTAGTAGCCGCCATGCATATCGTCTTCGCGCGACCAGATCACCTTCACCGGCTTGCCGGCTGCCTTGGCGACGTGCACGGCTTCGGAAACGAAGTCCGAAACCGGATTTGCGCGACGACCGAAGCCGCCGCCAAGAAACGTTGTATGGATCGATACCTGCTCGGGTTTGAGTCCAAGAATCCCAGCAGCCGCAGCTTGGTCGCCGGTCTGGAATTGGGTGCCGGTCCAGATTTCGCAGGAATCCTTGCCGATGCGCACCGCGCAATTGAGCGGTTCCATGGTCGCGTGGGCAAGATACGGAACGCTGAATTCAGCACTGACGGACTTGCTCGGCTTGGTCAGTTGATCTGCGGCGTCGCCTTTTTGCAGCGCCGGCTGGCCTGCGGTCGACGCAAGTTCTCGGTATTCCCGATTCAAGCTTGGGCTATCGAGTTGTGCGAGCGCTCCGGCGTCCCAGTTGATCTTCAGTGCATCGCGACCGACCTTAGCCGCCCAGTAATGATCGGCGATCACCGCGATCCCGCTCGGCACCTGCACGACATCACGTACACCTGGCATGGCCTTCGCCATGCTTGCATCGAATGACACGACCTTGCCGCCAAAAGTCGGCGAGCGCGCGACCATCGCGGTCAACAACCCATCGAATTGCGTATCGATACCAAACTTGGCACTGCCATCGAGTTTGGCTGGTGTATCGAGCCGCTTGGTCGGCTTGCCTATGAAGCGCCAGTTGCTGGCGTCCTTCAGCGCGATCGTCTCGGGGGCGCTGAGCTTCGCCGCTTCGTCGGCGAGTTCGCCGAAGCGCATACGGTGCTGGCCGGCAATGACAACACCGGGTTCGGTGCGGATGTCGGCAACCGCGACACCATGGCGATTGGCGGCCGCCTGGATCAGCAATGCGCGTGCCAGTGCGCCAGCCTGTCGATAACGATCGAATTCCGACGCTGTAGTCGTCGAGCCACCGGTCATCTGCACACCGTAAAGGGTATGGAAATAGACCGGTGCGGCCGGCGCGTGTTCAGCACTGATCTTCGACCAGTCGGCGTCGAGTTCCTCGGCGAGCAGCATCGACAGCGTCGTCCAGACGCCCTGGCCCATTTCAGAATGGGCAAGGATGACGCTCACGCGATCATCGCGGCCGATGCGGAGAAATGCATTTGGCGGCGGCAGCTTCGCAGCCTTGGCTGGTTCCTGCGCGAAAGCGAATCGACCCGCGCCCGGGACCATGAACGCGACGACGAGACCGCCTAACGTGCTGGCAGACACCTTGAGAAAATCCCGACGTGAAATGCTGCTTGCTGGCATTTTCAACTCTCCGAATAGGTTTGACTCTGAGGAGCTAGGCGCCGGTAGTTTTCGCAGCGCAATACTTTCCACTTACGCCGTTTTGGCAAGCTCGGCCGCCCGATGCACAGCCGCCCGAATGCGCGGATAGGTTCCGCAGCGGCAGATGTTGCCGCTCATCGCGGCATCGATATCGGCATCGCTCGGTTTGGGTTTTGCGGCAATCAAGGCCGCCGCCGACATGATCTGCCCGGACTGGCAGTAGCCGCATTGCGGCACATCGATCTCGGCCCAGGCGCGCTGGACTGCGTGCGTCGCGTCTTTCGACAGACCTTCAATAGTCGTGATCTTTCTACCCGCGACTGCGGACGCCGGCGTGATACACGAACGCAGCGGCGCGCCATCCACATGCACCGTGCAGGCACCGCACTGGGCAATGCCGCAGCCGAACTTGGTGCCGGTCAGGTGCAGCAAATCGCGCAGCACCCATAACAACGGCATATCGTTGGTTGCATCGACATCATGATCGACACCATTGACGCTGAGTTTCATCGCAAGCCCCATACCCGTCGCGCAGCGAATTCGCTGACGATTCCGAGCTTACGCCGCACCCTTGAAAAGCGGAAGCCGGTTCGCATGAAAATCAGATATCGCTAGGGAAATCGACGTCGCGCTCCAGATCCGGAGCGTCAATTGCAACGACTTCGTTGGGGCGCGATCTCAATAGTTCGCGTGCGCCGTAGTCGCCGCGAAGTTCAAGCAAGTCAGCGAACGATGCGCGCGGCACGAGTGCAGGCACACCGAGCGTTCCGGAATAGGCGCTCGCCACGGCGCGGCTCGGGCTGGTGCGCCATGCATCGATCATGCGCTGCAAATGCGAGGCAACCAGCGCAGGCTGATCGCACAGCACAATAAGCGCGCCAGCAATCGAATCGTCGAGCGCCATGATTCCGGTGCCCAGCGATGCGCCCATGCCGAGATGCCAGTCGGCGCAATCGATTCGTTGAACGGCAAGGTCGGCGATTGTCTTGAAGATCGCATCGGATTGAGCGCCGAGTACGACAATGGATTGCGCTGGTCGGGTTTGCAACGCGGCCAGTACGGCCCGGCGCAACAATGATTCACCATCAACTTGAATGAGTTGCTTCGGCGCACCTAGGCGCCGCGATGCGCCCGCTGCAAGAACAATCGTGGCGTGACGCGGATACGTCGCGCTCATGCGCGCGACGCGAACCAGCGTTGCAGATCGGCAACGATCGACAGCGCAATCGCTTCGGGGCCTTCGCCGCCGAGCGCGATACCTACTGGCGCGCGAAGTCGCGCAGCGAGCGACGCACGTTCATCCGTTTCGAGTTGTGCGAGAAGTTCGTCGCGACGCGCAGGCGGGCCGAGCAGGCCGATGTAGGCGATATTGCTGGCCGCGAGCGTGCGCAGCGCCTCGCCATCGGCACCGGCCTGGTGCGTCATCACGATGGCCGCATCGCACTTCGCGGATTCAAATTCGCGAAATCCGGCTGCAGGTCGTGCTGCGATCCAGTGATCCACCTCGATGATGCGCTCAGCCGAGAGCAGGCCCGATCGATGATCGACTACATTGACGAACCAGCCCAGCGCGCGGGCGAGTGCGGCGAGCACCGGCATTTCCGGTCCGGCACCAAACAGCAGCAAAGAAGGTGGCGGAAAAATTGTCGCCGCGCCTTGCTCGAAAAGTTCGGGGGCAATATCGACCAAAGGCAGAGTCAGTGGTTGTCGCTTTTCGAATGCCTTGACGACATCGTCGAAAATGGAAACTTGGCCAGGTGCGATGGGAACGGCGACAACCCGCATCAATCCACGGCAACCCGAACCGGAACCGAAGACCAGGTCGTCGTCGTCACGCGTATCGAAGTCAGCCGATTTCGGGATGCCAAGCCGCAGCGATTCCTGCGCGAGCATCGCAATGGCGGGCTCCAGGCAACCTCCTGAAAGCGTGCCGAAGCGCTCGCCGTTGGCGCTGACGGCGGCAAGTGCGCCCGGTTTGCGATAGGTCGATCCTGCGGCATGGACAACCAGCAGCAGCGCAAAAGATTGGTCCGCTTTACGCAATGTTATTGCGGCCTCGATCACACCGCGGTTACCACCGGCAATGCGCGTTGAAGCCAATTCGCGGTTGCTGCCAACGACCATCAGTGGTCCGTGTTTCCCTTCACGATGCCAGCGGCATTCACCATGCCCACGCCGGCATGCGAGTGCGCGTCGTCATCGATATCCGCTACCAAGGCCGACTGCAACGCTTCCCACGGCAGGAGGGCGCAGCGACGACGGCTCGAATAGCTCGCAAGGCCGGCGAATGCGCGTAAATCTCCGAGTTCGTGTTCGTCCGATTCGCCGGCAACCAGCGCGGAGAACTTCGTATGCATGCTCGCGATTTCGCACGCGCGCGCTCCAACAACACGCACGCACAGCATCGACGCTGCGGCGATGCACAGCGCGCAACCCTCGGTCTCGTGACAAATCTTGCTGATTCGTCGATCCGTCGACAGCTGCAACCACAGGTCGATGCGATCGCCGCACAAGGTGTTGTGCACGCGAGCGTGCCGGCACGGGGAGCCAAGCCGGCCAAGTCCACGTGGTGCGCGCGCATGCTCAATGATGATGTCCCGGTAAAGCTCGCCATGGGAAACGTCGCTGGTCATTTCCGCATTAGCGCACAGCTGCGCGCATGCCGACAATGGTTTGCGATCTCAGGGTTTGGGCGGCTTTGCCGGATTGCCTTGAGGGCGTTGTTGGTCGGCGTTTGTGCACGAAAGCTGGTGCGGCGCAGCGACCAGTGGGCGCTTCAGTTCCTTTTACGAAAAAGGCCCGGCAATGCCGGGCCTTTGTTTTCATGTCGCAGGCTGGAGTTACCCAATCGTTCTCACGAGCGAATGCGAATTCGGGCAAACAGACCAAGACCGATCACACCAAGCGCGAGCAGCAACAGGGCCAGACGCGAATCGACCGGCACAGGAATGTATACGGCCGGTTGGGCGATTGCGGTCGGGGACAACGTAAGACCAACCAGGGCCGGGTTGCCGGAGACATTGCCGATAAGCGACGCCGCGCCCGAGGTCAAGTCGACGTTGTACAGGCCGGTCGTCCCGAACACCAGCAACGATGCAACAGCTGCGTTGTTTCCGCCAAAGCTGAGGATATCCAATCCACTGTCACCGGTTGGACTGACGCCGAGCGCACCCACAGTCTGCACAGTGCCGGCATTCGGTGGGTTCTGCAGGTAGAGACTGGCGCTTAGCGCGTCGATATCGAACAGCGCGGTGGTCGTTGTGCCGGCAAAACTGTTGGTATAGCCGACCGACGTGATCTGAGGTCCGGCTGGATTGATCGGTCCGTCCGTCGTGGTCGTTCCATCGGCAACATTGATACGCAGATTCTGACCGCCATCACTCACCACGCGCAGGCGGTCCGCTGCCGGGTTGAAGTCGACCGCAAAACGGTTTCCGGTCAGGGCGACGTTGATTGTCGCCTGGAACGTCGCCATGCCAGTACTCGGATTGATGATGTACAAGTTGCCCGAACGGGCGACGCCATACAACGCACCGCCATTTGGACGGAAGTCGATGCCGATCAGCGAATCGCCTGCGTTAAGACCGGTGACCGGGGTAACGATGGGCGGTGACGATGGCGAGGAGACCGGGAAGCGGGTCAGCGTATTGTCGGTGCGCAGTCCGATCGCCGTTGCCGTTGCCGGCAAGGCCGGAAGCACAGCCGCTTCGATCACGGAAATGCCTCGCAACGAAGGATTGGTACCGACCGCACCCACCAAGGTTGCCGCGCCGTTGGCCAAATTGACCGTGTACAGGCTGGTTGTGCCGCCGACGCGCAAGGTGGCGTAGGTAATATTGGTCGCACCGCGGATGTCCATGCCAACGCTGGAGCCAGCGTCGATCGTCACGCCGAGTGCGCCGACTAGAACCAGGGTGCCGTTATTCGGCGGATTCTGGTTGTAGAGGCTGCTACTGACGACATCGATGTCGTACAGCGCGGTGGTGGCCGGCGTTGGGGATACGCTGTTGGTATAACCAACTTCGTAAATGATCGGACCCGCAGTCAGTGGGCCATCGACCAGGGTCACACCGGTATCCACATTGATGCGCAGGTTCTGACCGGTATCGCTGGTTACGCGCAGGCGATCGGCTACCGGGTTGAAATCAACGCCGAAGACCGTGCCGGTCATGGGCTGATCGAGGGTTGCACCGGACGTTGCGACGCCCGATGCAGGGTTGATTGTATAGAGACGTCCGCTCGACGCGATGCCGTATAGCATTCCGGTCGCGGGACGCACATCGACGCCGACCAGAGTGTCGCCCGCATTGAGGCCGGTAATCGCGATATTGGAAGCCAATCCACCCGGCGCGATAGCCGAGAAGCGAACGAGCGTATTGGTGTCGCCAAGTCCGACGATGGTTTGTGCCAGCACGATTGGGCTGGCGAGCAGCAGAGCTCCCGCCAGCAATGCCTGCCTCGCCCTTGATTTGTTAAACATGATTGAACTCCCGCAGTTGGATGAAAGCGATTGGTTGGGCGGTCCTTCAAGCGCTCGGATCCGCGGTAATGCAAACATTTGTAAACAACAGAACGCGACAATGCTCTTCCCTATCTGGTTCAGCAGGGACGCGATTTCGTCACGAACGCAGGCAGTACGCCATGTGCTGCGTGATGAGATCGTGAAGTCATGTAAAATTCGTACGCGAATTGCAATGTCCAGGATT
>JBDTOS010000056.1:0-11547 GCA_039933095.1 Dokdonella sp. | reverse complement strand
CGATTTTCGGCGCGAACGACTACACCGCGACGATAGCGGCAATGCGCAAGGCTATCGACGGCTAACCCAGCTCACCACTCGCTCTGCGCTGCGATGGATTATCAGTACGCGAGCCAGCTCGGGTCGGGAGATTCGTTGAGCACGGGATTCGCTCCCGTCTGCGCCCCATCGCCCGGTGAGGGGAACGCATCTGCGCTCCAGCGAACCTTTTTGTCGGATGAAGCCGACTTTTCAGAACCATGGGTATCCATCAACGAATCAGATTGGTCAGGTTCGGAAATACTACGGGTGTCCATCTTCAATTACCTGTCAAGGTTGAGTCGGTTTACTCGTCGCGCCGCTGGCGTCAGGTTTGACCGCATTGGTATCAGGATGCATGCTGGCAACAAGTCCCAGCAGCAAGGCGCCAATCGCGAAGGCGATGCGCAGCGGTTCGCGGGTACGCAAGTCGGTGTTGATGTCGCAGCGATCGTTGGTCATTGACTCGGTTCCTCTGGGAGCGAGTGAATTTCAGCATCCGTAGCCGTTGCTACGGCGTGCGCTGGGTGTCGTGACGGCGACGAATTGTGGCGATTTGCTGATTCCGCGCGCGCAGCCATTGCGTCGCGTTCGCTGGCATGACTAAGCTGCAAGCGCTATCCGGAGACAGCCATGCCGCGCCATATCGCCATCGTCGAGGACGAACCGTTTATCCGCGCCAACTACGTCGAGGCACTGACCCGCATCGGCTACGACGTGCGCGGCCATGCAGGGCGGACCGAAGCGGAAACCGCGTTCACCCAGCATCTACCCGAACTCGTGATCATTGATATCGGACTTGGCGACGAGCCTGAGGGCGGTTTTGATCTGTGCCGGTGGCTGCGAGCGAAATCGGCAACTCTGCCGATCATTTTCCTGACCGCGCGCGATTCGGATTTCGACGTGATCTCGGGCCTCCGACTCGGTGCCGATGACTATCTCGCCAAGGACATTTCGTTCCATCAACTTGCAGCGCGCGTCAGCGCCCTGTTCCGCCGCATGGATGCGCTGCGTAAACCGACCACGAGCGACACCGTCATGACCCACGGACCCATGCGGATCGAATCCGAACGCATGCGTGTCGCGTGGAACGATGTGGACGTGCCGTTGACTGTCACCGAATTCTGGATGGTGCATACCCTGGTGCGCTTTCCCGGTCACGTGAAGAGTCGCGAACAACTGATGCGCGATGCGCAGGTGGTCGTCGATGACGCCACGATCACTTCGCACGTCAAGCGCATCCGCAAGAAATTTCTGGCGATCGATCCGGGTTTCGATGCGATCGACACGGTGCATGGCGCGGGGTATCGCTGGAAGGCGTGAGGGAGCGGGGATTGGGGATTCGGTATGGGGGATTCGGGATTCGAGGTTGGGTTTTTTTTTCGTTCGCCCGGCGGCACTGGAATTCCAGACATCCACACCGATTCCTGTGATTTCGCGCCGACCGCGATAATGTAGCGCTCACGTCACCCACGCTTCCCCAAACCCCAATCCCAAACCCCCGTTCCAACCCATGTCGCTGCGCTACAAATTGTTGCTGGTCGCGCTGTCCACCCTGACACTGCCGTGGGTCGGCTGGCAGTTTGTACGACAGACCGAAGCACTGCTTCGACAGGGGCAAGAACAAGCCTTGCTGGCTTCTGCTGGAACCCTCGGCAAGTCACTGGGTGCTCTGGATGCCCTGACGCTGCCGAGCGCACCGGTGCTGTTCGTGCAGTCGGCGCACAGAGCGATAGTCGTCGACGGATTCATCGATGATTGGTCCGAGCTGCGCCCCCAGGCGCAATCGCTTGGGTCAGCTTCCGATCCCGGCAAGCTGCGTGCAACCGTGGCCGAAAATTCCGCTGGATTGTTTCTCCTTGCCGAGGTCCGCGATGCAACGCGATCGCGCGTCGACGCAACCGATTCGCGAATTGCGGCGAGCGACTATCTTGCCTTGACGCTCGAACGTGCAGCGGAGCATTGCGAGTATCGCCTGGCCAGTGCGGCGCCGGGAAGTTTCAGCGCCCCGGCCATGGCATCCACAACGATGCGGAGCTGTGGCGCACTTCCCGAGCACATCGACGGTGAATGGCAGGAAGATGGATCCGGTTATCGCGTCGAGTTGCACTTTCCCGCGCAAGCGCTTCCGGAACGTATGACGATTGGCGCGCATGATTCCGGCGCAGCCAGCAGCGACGGTGAGTTGCGCACCCTCTTGCGTCGCAGCACTTCGCTCGCTCGCGTGCTGACCCAACTCGCCCCCGAAAATGCACGAGCGCGGGTCGTCACCAGCGATGGCTGGGTGCTTGCGAGCAGCGGTGAGTTGCGTGCCACAAGTGCAGCTGCTGGAGAAGAAAGCGGCTGGATTGGCGATGTGATCTATCACGGCTTGATCGCGCCGGCACTGACCGGTTCGCGCTCACTCGATTCCCCTTCGCCACGCATCAACGCCGCCGAGGTCTGGCAGGCTCTGTCCGGTGTGCCGGCGACCAGCTGGCGTAGCGGTCGCGCGCAGGGCGAAGTTGTTCTTGCGGCCAGCATTCCGTTGCGCGTACACAACGAACTGCGTGGTGCGCTCGTGCTCGAACAATCGAGCCGCGCACTACCGGTGCTTGCCAATCGTGCCTTGCTCGGTCTCGCTGTTGCGAGTCTGATTGCGTTGGCGATTTCCGGTGCAATTCTGCTGTTGTTCGGAGCGCTGTTGTCGTTTCGCATCCGGCGCTTGCGCAATGCGGCCGATAGCGCCGTGCGCCACGGTGGCACGTTCACGGGAAAGATGCCGCTGATTGATGACAACGATGAACTCGGCGATCTCGCGCGCAGCTTCAGCAAACTGTTCGATGAAGTCGGCGCCTATACGAGCTACCTGCGAACGTTGGCGTCGAAGCTTTCGCATGAACTCAATACGCCGCTCGCAATCGTGCGCACGTCACTCGACAATCTCGATCACGAGTCGCTGCGGGCGAGCACTCGCTCGTATCTTGCTCGTGCACGCGGCGGCGCTGACCGCCTGGCAACGATCGTGCGCGCAATGAGCGAGTCCAGTCGTATCGAACGCGCAATAGCCTCCGCCGACGCCGAGGATTTCGATTTGCGCGAATTGATTGGCGGATGCGCCGAAGGTTATCGCAGTGTGCTCGCCGGATCGCGCGAACTGCGGGTGGAGCTACCCCCCGCACCGATTCCGTTTCACGGAGCGCCCGATCTGATCGCGCAGGCGCTGGACAAGCTTTTCGACAATGCGCGCTCGTTTTCAGCCGAGGGCGGCTGGATCGCCCTTGTCCTCTATCGTGATGGTGAGAACGTGATTGTTCGTGTTGCCAACAGCGGTCCGTTGCTGCCGTTGACAATGCAGGATCGCTTGTTCGAAACCCTGGTCAGCGTGCGCGAGCGACCTGCCGCCAGTAGCGGCGAAACGCCGCATCTGGGGCTTGGTCTGTATGTGGTTCGTCTTGTCGCCGAAATGCATCGCGGGTTCGCATCGGCAAGAAATCTGCCGAATGGCGACGGTGTTGAATTTGCGTTGAATCTGCGCGGCATGGCGCGACGAGGCTTGGTGGACGCCGATGCTCGGTGACGACCCCTCCGGTTGACTGCTGGCACACAGCGAATTGCGGAGTTCGGATTACCGAATATGAGCCGCTGAGTACACCAAAAACGAAGCCCGGTCAAAACCGGGCTTCGTTTCCAATCAGCGCACGAATCGACTTACTCGACGTTGTATGACTTGAGCTCGACCGGCAGGGTGCCGACGACGAACTCCCATCCCATATTGGCAACCGGTGACCCGGCAAAATTGACTGCCGCACCGGCGGGGTTGGCGGTCGTGAAGAAGCTGCCAGCAGCAGTCGTTTCAAAGAGCGTGTTGGTGCTGGAACCAAGATCAACCGGGTTGAAAAAGCCCTGGCCGAACATACTCAGCTCGGTGTCCGTCGCGGCGGTGGTCGTACCGACGTTGTCGTACGTGATACCGGCCCAAAGCGTGGTGGTGGTGCCGGCGGGAACGGCGAATCCGGGTGGCGTCAAATTTCCAGTGAGCGTGGTGACACCGGCGCCGAAAGTGAACGCGGCGAACGAAAATCCGACTTCAGTGCCAGGGCCACCGGGCGCGTAGTACGTACCCGGCCCATTGGGCAGGCCCGCTCCAAGTGGCGCGCCATCGGCATTCCAGAAACGGATGCGAGCGCGCACCGATTGAGACGTGGCGTTCAGGTTTGCGACCGCGAATCTTAGGGTAGTGACCGTGCCGACGCCGGGAGCTGTCGTGAACGTAAGGTCGTCCATCACCATGCGGGTGATGCCGCCAGAGGCCGGCCCCTGGGCAAAAGCCTGGCCACCAAAGGTGGTCACGTTGGAGTACACCGCCAACGGATCGACAGCCCGGATTACGCGAATTTCGGTGTGCTTGGAAAGATCGGCCAGTGGAATGAAGCCGTCGGCGTGCAGACTGGCAGTTCTTTCCTGCGGTGCCGCCTGGGCAACTGCTGCGAAGGTCGTGGCAATTGCCATGACAAGAATTTTGAATTTCATCGGTGTCTCCAAGGACAAGTCGGGCGGATATCAGAGTCGGTTTCGCCGTGTTCGGTCACGGCTGTGCTGCGAATTGTATCAGCAATACGTGAAAGTTAATGATCGGATGGTCACTGTGAACAACAGGATTCATTCGCTCAGCCAATGACTTGCAGGCATGTCTGCAATCGGGCGTGAGCGCGTCGCGCTGTCCCGGATTCGTCATGCCTGATATCGTGCCGGACCGCTGCCCAGTCCAACCGTCGCATGCTTTCACCCGAACAATTTTCCGCACTCGCCGCTCACGGTTACAACCGCATCCCGATCGTGCGCGAGGTGCTCAGCGATCTGGATACGCCTTTGTCGGTGTATCTGAAGCTGGCCGACGGGCCGTATGCGTACCTGTTTGAATCGGTCGAGGGCGGCGAAAACTGGGGGCGTTATTCGATTATCGGGCTGCCGTGCCGGCGCGTGTATTCGCTGCGCGGCCATGTGCTCACCGTCGAGGAACTCGGCGAAGTCGTCGAGACGCGTGAGCTGGCCGATCCGCTTGCCGAGATCGATGCCCTACGTACGGAGTTTCGCGTCCCTGTTCTCGACGGCATGCCAGCGTTCGTCGGTGGTTTGGTGGGTTATTTCGGATTCGAAACGATCGGCTACATCGAGCCGCGCTTGGCACAATGGGACAAACCCGATCAACTCGGCACGCCCGATGCGCTGTTGATGCTCAGCGAAGAAGTCGCCGTGTTCGACAGCCTGCAAGGGAGGCTGTACCTGATCGTGCATGCAGATCCGGCGCAACCGCAAGCGTATGCGAACGCTCTACGGCGGCTCGATCAACTGGTGTTTCGGCTGCGCCATGGTGGTTCGCCGTATCCGGAATTGCTGCGTCCCGAGGCAGTCGACGAAACTGATTTCCGATCGTCGTTCACCCGCGAACAATACGAGGACGTGGTGCGCCGCGCTCAGGAATACATCCGTGCCGGCGATATTTTTCAGGTCGTTCCATCGCAACGTTTGAGCGTGCGCTTCGATGCGCGACCAGTCGATGTCTATCGTGCACTTCGCGCGTTGAATCCGTCGCCGTACATGTATTTTCTCGATCTCGGCAAGACCCAGATCGTCGGTTCGTCACCTGAAACCCTGGTGCGCCTGCAAGGCGACAAGGTCGTCCTGAGGCCGATCGCAGGCACGCGGCGGCGCGGCAAGACGACCGAGGAAGACATCGCGCTCGAAAAGGAACTACTCGCCGATCCCAAGGAGCGCGCCGAGCACCTGATGCTGATCGATCTGGGCCGCAACGACGTCGGCCGCGTCGCCGAGATCGGCAGCGTCGAGTTGACCGAGTCGTTCGTAATCGAACGCTATTCGCATGTAATGCATATTGTGTCGCAGATTGAAGGACGTTTGCGTGCAGGACTCACTTACATCGACGTGCTCAAGGCCGCATTTCCAGCCGGCACCGTCTCCGGCGCGCCAAAAATCCGAGCGCTCGAAATCATCCAGGAACTCGAACCGTTCAAGCGCAATATCTACGCCGGCGCGATCGGATACATCGGCTGGTCCGGCGATGCCGACACCGCGATCGCGATTCGCACGGCCGTGATCCAGGACGGCCAGTTGCATGTGCAGGCCGGTGGCGGCGTCGTCCACGATTCCGATCCCGCCGCCGAATGGGAAGAGACAATGAACAAGGGCCGCGCCCTGTTCCGCGCTGTCGCGCGCGCCGCCGGTGGTCTGTGAAAGCGCTCTATCTCAAGACCAAGAATTTTCACTGGCACATGAGCGGCCCGCACTTTCGCGACTACCAACTGTTGCTGGACGATCAAGCCGACCTGCTCTACGCCATGACCGATCCGATCGCCGAACGCGTTCGCAAGGTCGACGGTACGACGCTGCGGTCCATCGGGCATATCGCGCGGATTCAGCGGATCAAGGACAACGACGCGGATTACGTCGATTCACTCGACATGCTTGCGGAGCTGCGCGAAGACAACAAGACGCTCGCAGCCCGTTTGCGCGAAGTGCACGATGTGTGCGACGAGCACCGCGACATCGCGACATCCAGCCTCATCGAGAACTGGATCGACGAGACCGAACGGCGAACCTGGTTCCTGTTTGAGGCAAGGCGACATCGCTGACGGTTCGTCGGCGGATATCTTCGTTGACGAATTCGTGAGAATCGAGGCCGAACTCGAACGTGAACCATGGGCAGATCGGTCCGGGTCGACGAGCAACTTCTGCTGTCGCAGACGCTGGCCACGCGCCAAGTATTCTGACAGCCGATTCTCGAAACGATCCGTTCGTCTCGACCTCTGACAGCGCCGAGCCGCTGTGGAGCCGATGGTTGAACGCGCCCCTCGACCGCGCGCCCCACGCTGCGGACCAACGCCGCGTTGGAATCGCGAGCCAGAGCACCTGATGCGCATAGGCAGCATGGAATTGAAGCCCGACATTGCGGAGTGAGAGTGAGTTTTCGGTAAGTAACTCCGGCTCCGTACTTCGCACCCGAACGGCGCTCAAGGGTCAGGAGATCAGAGGACGGAGTGAGCTGCCCCAATCTAGCGCTTGATGTCCTCCGTCACCTTTTGCCGTTGACTATTGCCCGCGTTCGGCGCAAGCGTAACCGCTTATAGTCGTCCCAGGACCAACAGGACGATCACCGCGAGCAGGATGACCCCCAGGCCGCCGCTGGGTCCATAGCCCCATTTTTTGCTTCTCCTTGGAGATTCAGCTGTGGATTGCGCGGCGATTGTCCGCACTCTGTGCGGGCGTTGACTACAAATGAAGATTGCCGGCGCCGAGCAGCCCGATAAGTCCGATAACGATGAGGTAGATCGCAACGATGAAATTCAGCAAGCGCGGCATGATCAGGATCAATATGCCGGCGATCAGCGAGACGATGGGACCGATACCGAGTGCGATGTGCACGAACGTATCCTCTTGAGCGGTTGCGAAGTAAGCGGACCCTTACGGATGCACAGGCATGTTCGAGTTCGGACCAACTTGCGCTGGAGCGAGCAGAACGTCAGTGCGTTAGTGCACATAGCGCGGGGGCAAGTGCACCGCGCAGCCAGTCGCGCTCACGCAACATGCAGCCGCGCAGGGTATTCCGGAATCGACGGGGTCAGACTCGATCGTCGGCGCCGGCGCAGAACGTCTCTTGCCGGCCATTCCCGCGGAAGATCAGGTGTTGGTGGGGCTGATCGGGAACAGGGGATCGAGGCAGATGCGCCATTGGCGACACTCTGGACGGTCCATACACAGTGCATGCCGGCCTTTGAGTTAAATGAGCCGAGTCTGATCCCATTGCTTTTCAGAACCCTACCTCTCGAGCCTCAGTTCGCTCGACAAATGCTTCGCTGCGTCTGCGGTGGGTTCAGTCATCCCAACCAGGGTCATTTCCAGAGGGTCGAGGTGGCCTTCCGGCGGGGCCGGTCCGTCGAGGCGGACTTGCAAAGCCAAATCAGTTTGCGAGTCGGAATTGATGATCGCTTCCCTGTAGCTGATTCGACCGGACGCATAGAGCGCATACAGCGATTGGTCGAACGTGGTCATACCCATCGCCGTCCCCTCCTTCATTGCATCTTTGAGTCCCGAAATCTCGCCATTGGCAATGAGGTCGGCCACGAAGGGTGTCAGCAACAGCAATTCGATGGCGGGTATGCGCGTGTGGTCGACTGTGCGGACCAGACGCTGGGAAACTACTGCGCGCAAGTTCAGCGAGAGGTCGATTAGCAACTGGTGACGCGCCGTGTCCGGGAAGAAATTGATAATCCTGTCCAGGGTCTGATTGGCGTTGTTGGCATGCAAGGTCGAAAGGCAAAGGTGGCCAGTTTCTGCATAGGCAATTGCATGTTGCATGGTCTCGCGATCGCGTATTTCGCCGATAAGAATTACATCCGGCGCTTCGCGCATCGCATTCTTGAGTGCATTGGCGTAGTTCAGTGTGTCGATGCCAATTTCGCGCTGATCGACAATTGACTGCTTGTGCGTGTGCAGGAATTCGATCGGTTCCTCAATCGTCAGGATGTGTCCAGTACATCGCGCGTTGCGCGAATCAATCATCGAGGCAAGAGTCGTGGATTTCCCTGCGCCTGTGCTGCCGACAACGAGGACAAGCCCGCGCGGCGTCATGATGAGGTCTTCGAGCCGCTTTGGCAGGTTGAGTGTCTCGATCGACGGAATATTGCTGGTGATATACCGTGCCACGATGGCAATGGCGCCGCGCTGTCGATAGATGTTGACGCGAAATCGGCCAACATTGGTCAACGCCAGAGCGAGATTCATCTCCATGTCCTGTTCAAATTCCTTTTGCTGGCGTTCGCTCATGAGCGAATAAGCCATTTGCCTCGTCTGTTCCGAGGTAAGCACCTCGTGCTGCAAGTGGAAAGTGGTTCCATTGATCTTCATGCATGGCACTGCGCCCGCGCTCAAAAACACGTCGGAGCCGCCACGTTTGGCGAGCATGTCTAGAAAGTTGGCGACTTCCATGGGCATATCCGTCAGTCGATGCGCGTCGAAAAGACTTCCGCAAGAGAAATTTCGCCTGCGCGCGCAAGCGATAACGCATGTAAGGTTAGCGGGACCATGCCATCTGCGATGGCCTGGCGCTGAAGGGCGTCGGCGTCGAGCGCGTGCGTGATTAGGCGCCGCAGGGCAGGTGTTGAGACAAGCAACTCATAAGTCATCCGCCGCCCGCTATAGCCACGTTTCAGACATTCTGGACAGCCTGCACCGTGATAGAACGGCTCGTCCGGTGCTGCGCCGAACAGCGCCCGCAGGTCGCCGTCCGACTCATCAAGAATCTTGCATGCCAAGCACGTTTTGCGAACCAGTCGCTGAGCGATGATCGCGATCAGCGTCGCCCTGATCAGGTAGTCCTCGATACCCATTTCCAGCAGCCGTGACATGGTTCCTATTGCCGAATTGGTATGCAGCGTGCTCAGCACCAAATGTCCGGTCAGCCCGCTTTCGACGGCAATGAGCGCGGTTTCGGCATCACGAATTTCGCCAACCATGATGACGTCGGGATCGTGCCTGAGAATATTGCGTAGCACTTTGGCGAAAGTCAGACCCTGTTCGGGAGATACCGGTACCTGTTCTATTCCCGCGATGCGGTATTCGACTGGATTTTCCACGGTGATGATGTTCACGTTGCTGGAAATCATCGTTTTCAGTGCGGAATACAGCGTTGTCGACTTGCCCGATCCAGTCGGTCCGGTGGCCAACAAGATGCCGGAAGTACGCTGCAAAAGTACCGCGACGCGAACGCCGTCAGCCGGTGTGAAGCCCAGATCGTGAACATCGTTGACGTCCAGAGTCGGGTTGAGCAGTCTGATCACAACGCTTTCGCCCTCGATGGTCGGAAGCACGCTGATGCGGAGATCCACGGTGCGCTCGCCGTCACGAATTCGAGCTTGGCCGTCTTGTGGAATATGTCGCTTGGTGATGTCCATGCGACCGAGAATTTTTATCCGACTGACGACGGCGGAGAGCAGATTCTTGGTGAATTGCCGAACCTGGGTCATGTCGCCGTCTATGCGAAAAATCAACGTCACCAAATGCCCGCCGGGTCGGATGTGAATGTCGGACGCGCGACGCCGAATCGCCTCGGCCAAGATGTTGTTGACAAGTCGGACGACGGGCTGCTGGTGCGCGAGACGCTCCAGGCCAGCCGCTGCAGCGGCTATGTCTTCTTCGACGGTCGGACCTTCATCAAGCAGCCTGTGGTCGGCGTCCAGAGTCGAATAGACTTTTGCGATGGCTCGATCGATGGCCTCCCCTGAGGCCATCTTGAGCACGGGAGACTTGTTGCTCAGGAATCCCAGCATGGCCAAGGTTGCGGTGTTAGTCGGGTCTGCAATGGCGACATGCAGCCGTCCTTTGTCGACGCGCAATGGCAGCACATGGAATTCACGCGCGAATTCCGCCGGAAGCACTTCGAGTGCCTCATGGTCCGGTGTCAATTGGTCCTCTCTTAGTACCTCGAGGCCGAACAACCTTGCTTTCTTTTGCGCGACAAAGAAGGCTTCCTCGGGGTCGAGTGCAGGCATCTTACCAAGCAACATTTCCTTTCCCTGGTAGTAAATTGAACATGGTGCAATTGCCGTTTGCATCTATTGGGCAGAAGGCTTCGATTCCGAGACGGCGCTCCAGACATCGATCAAATGGCGCAGGAGAAATGTCGGCAGTCTCCCTTTTCTGCTTTTCGCCCTCGCTGGCTGCGACGCGTTCTCAGAACCCGTTCGGGGCGCAAAGAGCATTATCACGTGACGCCCTCGACATCCGTGCGCTAGCGAACATTGCCGTGGTTTCCGTGCCCCAACAGACGGTTCGTGATACGGATCTGTGAGGTTGTCCGTACGCGATAGGGACGCTTGGGGTCAGCCGATCAGGCCAAACGAGCCAGCTCATGACCTCGGTTATGGGATACGTTTATCGGGGGCAAGGTCAGTTCCTCATAGATGAATTCGTCGGCTACGACGATGCCGGGGCTTTTATTGGTGTCGTTGGGTCCGATGGCTGTATTGCAGAGGGTGATCCGGACGCGCGCGATCGCGGGTAACCGATTGTTGGTGAATGCGCCAACGCACGAAAGGCCGCTGGAGAACATCGACGCGTAGAATGCGCCGAGACTCGCGCCGGCAGCGTCGAAGGATTGCCGGCTGGTCGTGCTGGCCTGGTCGACATCCATGAACATGGAGCCCGCAACCCGACACTACGATGGAAGCAATATGCTGCTGATGATCGATAACTACGACAGCTTCACCTTCAACCTCGTCCAGTATTTCGGCGAGTTGCAGCAGGAGGTAACGGTGATCCGCAACGATGAATTGGACGTTGACGGCATCGCCGCCCTGAAGCCATCGCGCATCGTGATATCACCAGGGCCGTGTACGCCGAACGAGGCCGGCGTGTCGCTGGCGCTGCTGAATGAGATGTCGGGAACTGTGCCGATCTTCGGAGTGTGTCTCGGTCATCAGGCGATCGGGCAGGCGTTCGGCGGCAAGGTCGTGCGCGCGCGCCAGATCATGC
>JBDTOS010000055.1:0-11575 GCA_039933095.1 Dokdonella sp. | reverse complement strand
TTCGCGGACGCGTGCACGTAGCGGCCGGTGGTCGAGAAACAATCCCGTATCGAGATAATCGTGCAGATTCACGCGAAAGCGCAGACCGCCCTCGCGAACGACAAGAAATTCACCACGTGCGTCGAGTTGGCCATAGCTACTGCCGCCTTTGCTGCGCGTGCGTGTTTTCGTCGCGATACGTTCGCGCGGAACCTCCAGCGCGGCTTTTGCGCCGCGCAACAATTCGCCGAAACGCGTGCGGGTGACGTTTTCAGGGATATCTTTCGGCGCCGCGTATTCCTGGATGTGCAGCCACGACTGTGACGCTTCGTCCGGTTGATGTTCCCGAACGCCGGTGTAGATATCGATCGCCGCCGCGTACTCCGGCAGATCGGCGTCGTACACGCGCCAGCAATCGATTTCCTCACCTTGCACACGCTTGCGCAAATGACGCACGGTTTTGCGAATTCGATTGGCTACTGCTTCGCTACCCGGTGACAATGGCCGTTCAACAGCTTCGCGCGGAGCGGCATCACCACCGATGTCGAACAGCAGCAACTTGCACTCCAACGCACCGTTGTAAAGCGCGTACTGCTTGTGCGAGCGCAAGCCAAGCGCGTGGCCGAGTTGCATGTCCGAGGTCATCACCGCCATGCGCCAGCCGGCGAATCCGGCGCGCGCCTGCGTGCCCAGCGCGCGATACAGCGGAACCAGTTCATCCTGCTGACCGATGCGTTCTCCATACGGTGGATTGCAGATCAGCAACCCGGGCGCGTCGCACCCTGCCGGTTTCTTCAGATGCTCGACCGATTGCCGGCCAAACTCGATGAAACCGGCGAGTCCGGCGGATTGCGCATTGCGGCGCGCCTCGGCAAGCACCTTGGGATCGGCGTCGTAACCGAAGAACGCGCGCGGCAATTGCCGCAGCCCGGTATCCGCGCGCTGACGCGCATCAGTGAGCAGTTCGTCCCAGGCTGATTGCTGATGTCCTTGCCAGCGCAGAAATCCGAAATATTCGCGCTTTAATCCCGGCGCCACATCGGCGGCCATCAGCGCCGCTTCGGTCAGCAAGGTACCGGCACCGCACATCGGATCGACTATCGCACCACCGCGCGCAGCGACCTCGGGCCAGCCGGCGCGCAGCAGTAACGCGCAAGCCAGGTTTTCCTTCAGCGGCGCTTCGCCCTGCCCGATACGGTACCCGCGCCGATGCAAGGGCGTGCCCGAGAGATCCAGCGATAGCAGCGCATGATCCTTGCGCAGCAATAAATTCAGTCGTATGGACGGCTCTTCGGTATCGACACCGGGACGCTCGCCGCTGATATCGCGAAACTGATCGACGATCGCATCCTTGACCCTCTGCGATAGGTAACGTGTATGCCGCATCGCGCTTGAATTGCTGATCGAATCGACGGCCAGAGTGCCGTCGTTGGTGAGATGCACAGCCCAGTCGATCGCGCGCACGCCGACGTACAACGCATTTTCGTCAGGCGCCGCAAAGTCGGCCAGCGGCATCAAGATCCGGCTCGCCAGGCGCGACCACAGACAGGCGCGATAGCCGATCGCGAGATCACCGGCAAAGTGAACTCCGGCGAGAGCCTCGTGCACGTCGTCAGCACCCAGCGCGACGAGTTCGTCACGCAGCAGGTATTCGAGTCCTTTCGGACACGTTGCGAAAAACGTTCGCTGTGTCATGCACGTCGCATCATGCGAGGGACAATAGCAACTCACGGAACGCGGTCGCGCAGAAGTCGACATGCGCACTCAGGCGATGATCGTCATCAACCAGGTGCAAGGTATCGCCGCGCCCGCGGGCAAACGAGATCGCCGCATCGACCGGACACAACTCGTCCCGCCAGCCATGCACAAGCACCGTTGGCACCGCCGCTGCTTCGAATGCAGATGGGAAATTGGCAATACCTATCGGCAACGCCATCAGGAACAATGCCTCGCACTGGCGCCGCATCGAGGCAAACCCGGAAATAAACGCGCCCATGCTCGATCCGCCAAACACGTTCCGTCCATCCGTCGGCGTTGCCTCGAGAGCGCGTGCGATGCGATCGTGGATCGCGCGCGGATCGCGCGTGGCATCGAGATCGCGATAATCCGGACGCACACTGGCCCAATCAAGCTCGGCGGCAACCTTGGCAAGCGCGCTGACCTTGGTCGCCTGTGGACCGCTTTCGAGCCCGTGCGAGAGTATGACCGTGCCTTTCATTGCCGATGTTGATCCGGATCGATTTGCCAGCCGCGATGCTATCACCGCGCGTCCATGCCAGACTTCGCCCATGTCCGAACTTGTCATCGAGAACTCACCGCTGCCGTATGAGTCACGACTGGACGAACGCGCGCTGAGCGCGATCGATCTCGTTGTGATTCACTGTACGGAGCTCCCTGACCTCGCCATGGCACGCGAGTTCGGTGAGCGCATCCGCCATGATCGCAGCCAGACCGGAAACAGCGGGCACTACTACATCGAACGCGATGGCCGCGTACATCAATACGTCGCCGCGTCGCGCGCCGCCAACCACACCTTCGGCTACAACGCACGCTCGCTCGGCATCGAACTGGTCAATCTCGGCCGCTATCCGCACTGGAACGACTCGCACCAGCAGACGTTTGGCGAACCGTATCCGCAACCGTTGATCGATGCCCTGCGGACCTTGCTGCGCCTGCTCGTCGATCAACTACCGTCGCTCACTTGGATAGCTGGCCACGAGGAACTCGATCGCCGCCTCGAACCCGCCAGCGACGATCCGACCATCCTGCTCCCACGCCGCCGCGATCCCGGCCCGTTGTTTCCCTGGGATACGGTGATGGAAGGAATGCCGTTGCGAAGACTTATCGCTGGACAGTAACCACGCGGAAAACGTGATCCGGTACGGACCGAAGCCGACGAGCTCGCGGTTATACTCACCTGCCATCCAGCCACGCGCCGATCGATGAGCCAGAGCCCCGCCAGCGAACTGACCGAGTTGCTGCAACTCGAACGCCTTGAACACAATCTGTTTCGCGGGCAGAGTCGCGATATCGGCACGCGCTTTGTTTTCGGTGGACAGGTGCTCGGGCAGTCGCTATCGGCTGCCCAGCAGACCGTCGATCCCGAACGCGCTGCGCATTCGCTGCATGCCTATTTCCTGCGCGCGGGCGATGTCGATGCACCGATCATCTACAACGTCGAGCGCGCGCGCGACGGTCATAGTTTTTCATCGCGTCGAGTGGTGGCGATCCAGCACGGCCAGCCGATCATGAACTTCGCCGCGTCGTTCCAGATTGCCGAGGCCGGCGTCGAGCATCAGTTGTCGATGCCGGAAGTACCTTTGCCGGAAGACCTGCCTGCGCGTGAACCCTTGTCGGCCGAGGAAATGGCGCGCATTCCGGTCAAGTTGCAGCGTTGGTTGACCCGCAAGGGTCCGTTTGAATCGCGACCGGTATATCCACGCGATGATCTGAATCCGTCCAAGCGTCCACCCAATCAGCACATCTGGTTCCGCCTCAGCGATCGGATTGGCGACAGCGAGGTGCTGCATCGCGCGATGCTTGCCTACGCATCGGATTTCCACTTGATCGGTACGACGACATTTCCGCACGCGATCTCGTATCTGCAATCGAATGTGCAGATGGCGAGCCTCGATCATGCCCTGTGGTTTCACCGCCCGTTCCGCGTCGATGAGTGGTTGCTGTACGCCTGCGACAGTCCGAGTGCGCAAGGCGCACGCGGGCTGGCGCGCGGTTTGATCTACAGCTGCGATGGACGGCTCGTCGCATCGACCGCACAGGAAGGTTTGATCCGACTGCTGCCGGTTCCTGTTGCCGGCTGAGGAATAACGAGTGCGCCAGATCTACACATCGCCGCGCCGGGAGAATGTCGATCGCGTCGTCGCGCTGATGACCGAGCACGACATCGCGACAACCCAGACCAATCGCCAGGCATGGCAAGGCGGTCAGTGGAAGCGTTTCAGCTACACGAGCGCTGGTGGCGAGCGCGATTCGTGGCCGCAGGTGTGGGTGGTGCGCGCCGAGGACCAGACGCGCGCGCGCCAGTTGTTGCGTGACGCCGGACTCGAACCGGCGATCCGGTTTGCCGATGAACTCGCGGCCGCGCGTGCCGGTGCCGATCCGAACCAGCGCAATGCAGTGCCGCGCAGGATGCGGCTGATCCTGTTTGCGCTCATCGCCGGCATTGTCGTGCTGATTGCGCTCAATCGATTGTCGATTTGAGACGCGATCGACCATGCGCTCGGAAATCGTCCGCCTGTTCCAGACCCTGCCGCATGCCTGCGGCTACTACGGCGAACGCACTGCGCAGAATCTGGTCATCGATCCAAGCGCGCCGCAGCTGCCCACCCTGTACGACAACGCGCTGACGCGTGGATTCCGCCGCGCTGGTAGCCACGTCTATCACCCGCAATGTGTCAAATGCAGTGCTTGCGTGGCCTGTCGGGTGCCGAGCGCACGCTTCAAACCGGATCGCAGTCAGCGCCGCAATCTCGCGATCAATGCTGCTCTGTCAGTGCGTGTCGCGCCGGCCGGTTACAGCGTCGAACGTTTTGATCTGTATCACCGCTATTTGAAGGCCCGCCATTCGGCCGGTGGTATGGATGATGCGACACCTGGTGATTTTTCGCGGTTTCTCTACACCGACTGGACGCCGACGAAATTCATTGAAATCTCCCGCGACGGGCGTCTACTCGCCGTCGCTGTCACCGACGTTTGTTCGACTGGACTTTCGGCCGTCTATACGTTTTTTGACCCAGACGAAAACGCGCACGGACTTGGAACCTTTGCGATCCTCTCGCAGATCCGCATCGCGCAGGAGCAGAAACTCCCGCACGTCTACCTCGGTTACTGGATCGCACATCATCCGAAGATGGACTACAAGCGCAGGTTCCGGCCGCTGGAAGTGCTGGCCGATGGAGCATGGCGCGATCTCTAGCGCATGGATACTATGCGAATCACGACGCGAGCGGATACTTGGCGTCGCCCTACTCGCTGATATCGATGGTCAACCTTGCCGCTGCTGCACACGCCTTTGCTCGTGCCGTTTCGATCGTTCCCGCACGTGCCAAGGTCACCGCCAAACGACGCTGACCTCGTACTTCCGGTTTGCCGAACAGACGCAGCGTCGTGTCGGGTTCCACCAGTGCGTCGGCGACACCGTGATAAACAATTCGATTGCCGTGTCCTTCGGCCAGCACGGCGCACGAGGCTGACGGTCCGAGCTGGTGGATGACAGGAATCGGCAAACCAAGAATCGCGCGTGCATGCAGCGCGAACTCCGATAGCTCCTGCGATATCAGCGTGACTAATCCGGTATCGTGCGGGCGCGGACTGACTTCGGAAAAAATCACCGCATCGCCCTTGATGAAAAATTCCACCCCGAATACGCCGCGTCCACTGAGCGCATCGGTGATGACTCCCGTCTGACGCTCGGCTTCGGCTAATGCGGCATCGCTCATCGGTTGCGGCTGCCACGATTCACGGTAGTCGCCGGCCTCTTGCCGGTGGCCGATCGGAGCGCAGAAACTGGTACCGTCGCGATGACGCACTGCCAGCAAGGTGATCTCGTAGTCGAAATCGATAAATCCCTCGACGATGCAGCGCCCCTGCCCCGCGCGACCGCCCGATTGCGCGTAGTCCCACGCATCATCAAGATCGGATTCGCTGCGCACGATGCTCTGACCCTTTCCGGACGAACTCATGACCGGCTTGATCACCAAGGGCAGGCCGAGCGCCTGCGCGGCGTCGGCGTACTCCTCGCGACTTTCTACAAACCGATAGGGTGAGGTCGGCAGCTTCAGTTCCTCTGCGGCGAGGCGGCGGATGCCCTCGCGGTTCATCGTCAGCCACGCGGCGCGAGCCGTCGGGATCACGGTCAAACCGGCTCGTTCGAGTTCGATCAGGGTCGGCGTATGGATCGCCTCGATCTCCGGAACAACCAGATCGGGCTGTTCCAATGCAATCAGTCGCCGCAGTTCGTCACCATCGAGCATGTTGATGACATGGCTGCGATGCGCGACCTGCATGGCGGGCGCATTTGCATAGCGATCGACCGCAATCACTTCGACCGCAAACCGCTGCAACTCGATGGCGACCTCCTTGCCGAGTTCACCCGAGCCAAGCAGCATCACGCGGATGGCGCTATCGGTGTAGGGCGTGCCGAAAGATTTCATGCGAATTTGCCAGAAAGGGACGGCGAGAAAATGCGGCGTTCGGAGGGCCGGCTTGCTCGCAAACATTGTATCGAACAAGCAGCGGCCGCAGATGCTTGGCAGAATAGCGGCGTTCTCCACGGAGTTGCCATGCAGCGTTTGCCAGCCTTTTTTCTTGCTTTACTGAGCCTCGTTCTGCTCGGCGTTTCAGCGCGCGCCGCTCCGTCGAACGAACAGTACTTCAGCGTGCTCCTCGATGGACGCAAGCTTGGCGAGTTTGTCAGCACGCGCGCATCCAACGGCAACCAAGTCGAGACAACGCAGACGCTCGAGTTGACGATGGATCGCGCCGGCACTTCGATCCATGTGCGCACGCGCGAGGTCAATCGCGAGACGATCGACGGCAAACCACTTTCGTTCGAAAGCACGACATCGCTTTCGGGCGGCGAGAGCATGATTCGCGGGACCATCAGCGATGGCGTACTCCACGTCACCCGCAGCAACGGGAGCAAGGAAAACACCGAGCGCAGCATGGCCTGGCCCGATGGTGCGCTGCTTGCCGAGGGACTGCGGCTGGCTGGGCTGAAAGTGGATCAGAAAGCAGGTAGTCGCTATCGATTGCTCGCGTTCCAGGCAGCCAGTCTCGATTCAGTCTGGATTGACGGTGTGATCGGAGAAACGACAGCGGTAGCCTTACCCGATGGCGACAAGCGGCTCACGGAAAATACGCAGATACTTGAATTCCCTGGTGCGCCGATGACCGTCCACGCATGGCTCGACGCCGATGGCATGGTATGGAAACAAACGATTCCGATTTTCGGCGTCGAAGTGACCATGCTCGCCTGTGATCGCGCCTGCGCCGAAGCACCGAATCAGACCAGCGACGTGTTCTCGCGCATGCTGATGCACGCGCCACGTGTGCTCGCTGCGCGCGATCTGGCTGCCGATGGATTGCGCTACGAGCTGATTGCGAACGGCGAAGTCACTCTTCCGCAAACAGACGAACAACACGTGCGCACTCAGGGCAAGGCGATCATCGTCGATATCCTGCGCCGTGCTCCGATTCACACGACGACAAGCGACGCGGAATCCGCGCCGAATGCCGCCGATAGTGCGTCGACCGAATGGCTGCAAAGCAGTGCGCCCGAAATCGTCGCACTGGCGCGCAAGGCGAGCGCTGGCGAAATCCAACCGCTGCAGCGCATGCGCAGACTCGAAACATTCGTGCGCAGTTTCATTGCCAACAAGAACCTCAACGTCGGCTACGCGTCGGCACTCGAAGTGGCGCACAAGCCCGAGGGTGATTGCACCGAGCATGCAGTGCTGCTGGCTGCGCTAGGTCGTGCACTGGAAATCCCGACACGCGTCGTAACCGGCCTCGTGTATGCACCGCAATTCGCCGGGCGCGATCGTGTATTCGTGCCGCATGCCTGGGTGCAGGCGTGGATAAATGATCGTTGGCAGAGTTTCGATGCCGCGCTCAATGGATTCGACGCTAGCCATATCGCGTTGTCGGTCGGCGATGGCGATCCATGGCGCTTCTACGCTGGTATCAATGCACTCGGCAATTTGCATCTGCAATCTGTCGAAGCGCTGAACGGAAACAGTAGGGAACACGATAAACGCTCGAATTGAGGGCAGAATGCCGGTCATTCACGGGAATCCTGTCCGTGTACGTCGTCACACGACTTATTTCGGAGCACACCATGAACTCACCCGACTCGATCGATCCGCGCGCGCAAGGCTTCGGCTATCGCACGCTCGCTTTGGCGCTGACGCTCTCGTTCGCCATGTTGCCATTGCTCGCATCAGCCGAGGAGCCGGCAAAACCCAATTCGCAATGCCGCGAGCATTCCGAGGCGATGCTCGATGCCATCGCGAAGGCCGATTTCGCAACCGCCAGCATCAATTTCGACGATGCGATGAAGACCGCACTGCCGCCTCTTGCGCTCAATCAGTCGTGGGATGCGCTGGTTGCTAAATACGGGCAGCCGCACCAACGCGGACCCGCACGCGTTGGCATGGCACAAGGATTCACTCTTGTGCAGACCCCGCTCAAATTCGATCATGGCGATCTTACTGCTCAGGTCGCATGCGCGACCAGCGGAGCCATCAGTGGTTTTCACGTGTTACCGATCGATCAGATTCCCGATGTTGCAAAACCGACGGACCCGAGCCTGCCTGAGCAGCCAAAATTTTGATGGCGCGAGATTGTCGCGGCTGATGCAATCGCGGCTGATGCCATGATCGATCCGGCCAGCGCACCGGTTGGTTGCAGCAGCGCCGAACGTCGCCGCGTCATGTCGGCCGCGCAGGCGCTCGGCGTGCCGCGCGACTATGCGCGCGCGCGCCAGTTGCGCAGCGTGCGCGAGCCGCAGCGACTGATCGCGATCGGTCGCGATACCCGAGGGCGACCGCAATGGCTGATCCCGCGCGCCGCACGTTCGTGGCTGCACTTGTGCGGTCGCGCGTTCGAAGACGGTGTCGTCCTGCATATCGTCTCGGCCTTCCGTTCGGCGGAATACCAGTTCGGGATTCTGCAACGCAAGCTCGATCGTGGTCTCGCTATCGACGAGATCCTGCGGGTCAGCGCCGCGCCCGGGTACAGCGAGCACCACTCCGGTCGTGCGCTGGACGTCTCGACGCCGGGTTATCCCGTGCTGGAGGAAGGCTTTGAGGCGTCACCCGCGTTCGCGTGGCTCAAACACAACGCACGGAAATTCGGTTTCGCCTTGTCTTATCCGCGCGGCAATCGGCACGGCATCGCCTACGAACCGTGGCACTGGTGCTGGCACGCAAGGCTCGCTGAAAAAAAATCTCAGCGATAGTCCTTGTACGATTTTTCCTCGGTCAGGATTGAGCCTAGCCTCTCGTTGATCTCGCGCTTGACTGCCGCACGCTCATCGTTGCGAACATAGACCGAACGCGCCAGTTCGATGAACTGCGCATCGAATTGCTTCGCCCCCTCCTTCACCCGGATGTGATCCTCGATATCCCACAACGCCTCGTTGACCGCCTTGAGCCGCGTTCGCTCGTCGCTGATATCGGTGCGCGCTGCTGGATCGGCCTGCCATGCGGCGCTGAGTAGCCGCAGCTCGGTGCAGATGTTGGCGAGTTTCGCTGCATCGCCGATACGCTCGGACTTGATCTCGAGAATCGTGATCTTGTCGATCAACTCACCATAGGAAACCGGCGCAGAAATCTGGCTCATCTTGCTTCAAACGCTTTGAAAAACGGGTTCTCAATTGTACGCTGCCGTCACTCCGAAGTTGTGTCAACGCCGCTGGGTCCGTATCATCCGCGCCCCGTCGTCTGAAACGGGAAGTCCTTGGCGCTCGGCGCGACGGATGAATGTGGAGAGGTGGCAGAGTGGTCGAATGCGCCGGACTCGAAATCCGGTATACGGGTCCCCCGTATCGAGGGTTCGAATCCCTCCCTCTCCGCCACTCAGTGCGTGCCACGCGCCGCGAAGTTTTATGGTGGCCCTCGCCGGTTCTCCCGCGACGATAGCCTGCAAACCCCGCCAGGTCCGGAAGGAAGCAACGGTAGCAGGTGATTCGGGTGCCGGGATGTAGCTGACGAGGGCTGCCACCCATTCAAATCGATTGCGATGAAGGTCGCTGCTGTGCAGCCTTCCGCAGTCCCCATGTTCACCAGGAGTCACCAATGGCCTTAGCGCTCGTCCCCACCGGCAACGACGTCCCGAATCAGATCAACGTCATCATCGAGATTCCCAAGGACGCCGAACCGGTCAAGTACGAGGTCGACAAGGAAACCGGGGCGATTTTCGTCGATCGCGTGCTGTCGACGCCGATGCGCTATCCGTGCAACTACGGTTATGTCCCGCAGACGCTCGGACGCGATGGCGATCCGCTCGATGCGATGGTGATTTTGCCGATGCCGCTGGTGCCGGGCTCGGTGATTCCGTGCATTCCGGTCGGCATGTTGCGCATGACGGATGAGGCCGGCGGCGACGAGAAACTCGTGGTGATTCCAACAACGCGCGTGTTCGACGGCTATGCGCATATCACCGATCTCGAACATGTCGCCCGCCACTGGCTCGATCGCATCGGCCACTTTTTCGAGCACTACAAGGATCTCGAAAAAGGCAAGTGGGTGAAGCTCGAGGGCTGGGCCAACGCGCAGGCCGCGCGCGAGGAAATCATGGCATCGGTGCAGCGCTACCAACCGACGGTCTGATGTAGTTGATGTCAGTCCTCGTCGGGGCTGAGATCGCCATCGTCCGGCGTTGAATCGGTTTTCGGCACCATGCCGGATTCCAGGGCAGCGTGTGCGTTCCAGATCGCAGCACGTGCGCCACGAAATGGCTGATCGAACAGCGGCGTCGCCTTGAAACGAAAACGCGGTTCGAAGCTGACCACCAAGCCGCCCGGATTGCGCGCGACCCAGCCGGCCAGATCGGTCAGCGGCAAGGTAGCCAGCGGTTCGCTGAGGCGGCCAGCGAACTCGAAAACACCATGATGCCAGCCGATATGGATGATCGGTTGATGATCCAGTTGCGCCGCCCTAATCCGCTCGGCTATCGGCGTGGGATCGTAGGCGTGTCCCGGCCCCTGCGCGATTGCAAGCCGGAACAGCATGACGATCGCCAGACTGACCAGCGCCGGCCAGCACGGATGCTCCAGGCGCTTGCGCCAGACCAAAATCGCAACGCCAAGCGCAATTGCCAGCAATCCCCATAGCGGCCATAGCGGAATCAGCAGGTTCCAGTGCGGGCGCGATGTCGCGATATACGGCAGCACGACAAACACACTGCCGATTGCGATCACGCCCAGCCCGAGCAGGCCCATGCGAACGCGCATGGCGCCATGCGCTAGTGCAGCAGAAAATAACAACGCAAATCCGGGCAGAATCGGCAATAGATAATGTCCCTGCTTGCCACTGACCAGCGAGAATGCGATGACGCTCGGCACCACCCACGCCAGCGCAAAACGCACCAAAGGATGATCGATCAATGGTTTGATCGCAGACCAGCGCCCGCGCAGCACGATCAGCCACGGCAGCAACATCGGCGGCAGAATCACCGCATACCACCAGAATGGTTGGCGGTGGGCGAAGCTCTTGCTGACCCGATCGAAGGTCTGCTTGAACAGGATAGTGTTCGCGTACTCGCTGCCGCCGTGCAAAGCCGCCGGAATCGCCCAAGCGAGGCCGATCAGCGCACCGAATACGATGCCAAGCACGATGGCGCCGAAGTAGCGCCACGGCGCTGCGCGCGCCTGTTCGCTCCACCACGGTGCGAACAGTGCGACTAGGCCGACATCGAGCAACACGACCGGCCCCTTGGCGAGAATGCCGAGGCCAATTCCGACCGCCATGACCGCAACGCCACGCGCGCGATGCTCCTGGGCAATATCGATCACGCCGAGCACCGCGATCAACGCACACGCCATCAATAACACGTCGAACATGATGCCGTTGGC
>JBDTOS010000054.1:0-11664 GCA_039933095.1 Dokdonella sp. | reverse complement strand
TCAAACCCATCCCCACCCAACCCTCCCCTTGAAGGGGAGGGCGTGAACTCGAGCGCTCGCCGCTGACCTTACTTCCGACCGATGGCCGCGTTCGGCTGAGCGGGTATCCTGTTGCGCTTTGCTTGGCGGAGAACCGTGATGGCCCGTTTTCTGATTGCTGCGCTTTCCTGCTTGCTCACGTTTGCCGCTGCGCCGGCGTTGGCGATTACGCTCGAGCAGGCGATGGCTGATCCGGACTGGATCGGGCCGCCGGTCGAGCAGGCGTCGTGGAGCGTTGACGGGACGGCGGTTTACTACCGGCTCAAGCAGAAAGGGACACCGGTGCGCGACCTTCATAGGGTTGTCCTGGCGACGGGTAGCGACAACATTGTCGATCCGGCTGCGATGGCGAATGCCGACGGCACAAATATCGTGTTCGATCGCGCGCGTCGCTACGCCGCGTTCCTGCGCAACGGAGATGTATTTGTGCGCGACGTCGCCAGCGGTCGCCTGATCCAGGTAACGCGCACACCCCAGCACGAAGAGTCGCCGCAGTTTTCCGCCGACGGTCGTGCGGTGCAGTACCGCACCAACAACGACTGGTTCGTGTTCGATATCGCATCCGGAGTGACTGCACCGGCTGCAGTCATCAAGACCGAAAAGGACCCGGAGGCGAAGAAACCCGACGAACTGGAGGAGTTGCAATTGCGCCTGTTCTCGACCCTGCGTCAGGACAAGGCCGACCGCGACGCGAAGAAAAAGAGCGAGGAGAAATTCCAGTCCGATGATCCGAGTCGCGCGCCTTTGCCGATCTATGTAGGCGACGATGTGGAAATCACCGGCAGCGCGTTGTCGCCCGATGGCAAGTGGATGCTGCTGACGACGACAGCGAAGGGCTACGACGCTGGCAAAGTCGCCAAATTGCAGAAGTGGGTGACCGAATCGGGCTACGAGGAACAGGAAGACGAGCGGACCCGCGTCGGCCGCGGTGATCCGGTCCCGGAATCGCTGCTGCTGATCGATATCACCCAGCGCAAATCGCACAAACTCTCGTACGACGATCTGCCCGGAATCAAGGACGATCCGCTCAAGTCGATTCGCGAGGAGAACGAGAAGGACAAGGCTGCGCGCAAGAAGGAAGAGCAGGCGGCGCAGGAAAAAGCCAGCTCCAACGAGTCAGCAAACTTGGACAACAAATCCGGCAAGAACGCGAACGCGAAGAACGATGCCGAGGACAAAGACAAGAACAAGGACGCCAAGCCGAAGGAGCGCACGCTGAAAGTTGCCGACACGCAATGGTCCCGCGATGGTCATGCGGTCGCGGTAATGCTGCGCAGCGTTGACAACAAGGATCGCTGGATCGCGACGGTCGATCTTGCCGGCGGCAAACTGGTCACGCAGCAGCGTCTGACCGATCCCGCCTGGATCAACTGGGGCTTCAACGATTTCGGTTGGAGCATGGACGACCGCACGCTGTGGTATTTGTCCGAGGAAACCGGTTATTCGCAGCTCTACAGCAAATTGCCAGGTGCCAAGGCGCGCGCCTTGACCCAAGGCGATTTCGAGGTATCGCATCCACAGCTGTCGTCCGATGGGCAATGGTTCTACGTGCGTGCGAATGTCGACGCGCCTTGCTCGTACGACCTGTACCGCGTGCCGGTTGCGGGCGGTGCGCTGACCCGGATCACGACGCTCAAGGGACTCGATGAGTTCGAACTTTCGCCAGATGGTTTGCAGGTGGCCGTGCTGCATTCATCGCCGTATGTGCCGCAACAGCTCGCCGTTGTCGCAGCCGATGGTTCGGCAGCACCGCGCGAACTGACCGATACGCGCACCGCCGACTACAAGGCGTTGACCTGGCCTGAACTGCAAGTTGTCGGCGTGCCGTCCTCGCATACCAAGACGCCGATCTGGTCGAAGCTCTATACACCGGCCGGATTCGATGCGAATGCGGCGAAGAAATATCCGGCAGTTGTTTTCGTCCACGGTGCCGGCTATCTGCAAAACACGACCCTGGGCTGGCCGAACTATTTCCGTGAGCAGATGTTCCACAACCTGCTCACCGAACACGGGTACGTCGTTATCGACATGGACTATCGCGCGTCGGAAGGCTACGGCCGCGACTGGCGCACGGCGATCTATCGCAACATGGGTCACCCGGAACTCGAAGACCTGATCGACGGCGTCAACTGGCTGGTCGCCAATCATGCCGTCGACAGCAAGCGCGTCGGTCTCTACGGTGGATCCTACGGCGGCTTCATGTCGTTGATCGCGATGTTCCGCGCACCCGAGGTGTTTTCTGCCGGTGCGGCGTTGCGTCCGGTAACCGATTGGACCTCGTACAACCACGAGTACACCTCGAACATCCTCAACGACCCGCAGATCGATCCGATCGCATTCCGGCGCTCCTCGCCGATCGAGTTTGCCGACGGACTCAAGGGCAGCCTGCTGATTGCCCACGGCATGATCGACGACAACGTGCTGTTTCAGGACTCCGTGCGCCTGTATCAACGCCTGATCGAACTACGCAAGAACGATTTCGAGATCGCCCCTTACCCGATGGAACGCCACGGCTTCGTCCACCCCGATTCCTGGTACGACGAATACCGGCGCATCTACAAATTGTTCGAGAGCAATCTCAAGTAGGGTCGATCTTGTTGATTTAGCCCGTAGTTGCAGGAGCGCCCCACGGGCGCGACCGGCGCGCATCCGTGTCGGGGGCATGGCCCCCTCCTATAAAATTTCGCGCCTGCAAAGCCCTGCTTTAACAAAGGTTGGGCCGGAAGAAACGGTCTGGCGCAGACTGTCACATCGTGCCCACCGCTCTGCCGACAGCGTGCGGTCGGGCGCGTCAATCTATCGGTTTCTCGCCTTACGCACGCGATTGACGCCAATCGCACCAACGTTTGCCAATTGGCAAGGTCTGTGCAAAGTCTCTTGCAACGACCGCAAAAGTCAGGGGTCGGATGACCGGGGCTTTGACACTTTCGGCCATCGCGTGGGCGCCATTATTCCCCGTCACCTGACTGCGGCTTGCTTGCTTGCATAGGTACATCCATGTGAACGAGTTCCGTACAAGTACTGGAAAACAAGGCAAAATGATCGTGATAACGTCGGCAAACTGTCGGTCCGGTGCGGGCCGCTCCCGTCAGCGTCCACCGAAGCAGGCATGCGATTCGTCAAATGAAATCTGCCCATGAAATCGGCCCCATGAAATCCGCCACATGAAAACCGCCATGAAATCCGCGCTTCGCCCATCTTCCAACTTCGCCTTGCTGCGGGTCATTGCCGGCTTCGCGCTTGCCGTAGTCGCCGCATCCGCTGTGACGGCGTCGGCCCAGAATGCGCCGGCAGGCTCGGCGACGGCCGCGACGATGCAGGCAGGCACAAAAGACAGCTATCGCATCGGTGTCGACGACATTCTGCAGGTGTCGGTTTGGCACAACGCGGATTTGAGCGTAACGGTGCCGGTGCGCCCGGATGGACGCATCTCGATGCCCTTGGTCGGCGACGTCGAAGTCGGTGGTCACACGCCGCAGGAAGTTGCTGAAGATATCAAGACGCGTCTCGCGGTCTATGTGCGCGATCCGCAGGTCGCCATCATCCTCACCGATCTGCGCAGCCACGAATACCTGTCCAGAGTGCGTGTGACCGGCGCAGTGCGTCAGCCGGTATCGATTCCGTATCGGCAGGGCATGACCGTTCTCGATCTGGTCCTCGCTGCCGGCGGTACCACGGACTTTGCCTCCGCCGACAACACCAAGCTGTATCGCAAGGATCCGAGCGGCATCAAGACTTTCGACGTGCGTCTCGACAAGCTGCTGAAAAAGGGCGATCTGTCGACCAATATGCCGGTCCAGCCGGGTGACGTCGTGACCGTGCCGGAGCGCCTGTTCTGATGTCTGCACAGCGCCCACCAATGAGTCCGGCGGCGCCCGGTATCGGCGATCTTTTGCCGATCCTGCTGCATCAGATCTGGCGTCAGCGTCTGGCGCTGGTGGCTGGATTTGCCGCGATTGCGATCGCGGTGCTCGCTATTGGCGCGGCGTTGCCGAAGAAGTTCGAATCGGAAACGACCATCCTCGCCCAGGAAAACAACATCATCAAGCCGCTCATGGAAGGCCGCGCAGTGCCGACCGGCGTCGCCGATCGCGGGGCCATGGCGCGTGAGGTCGTGTTCAGCCGCAAGGTCATGAACCAGATTCTCGCGATCGGTGGCTGGATGAAGAAAAATCCAACTCCGATCGAGCAGGAACGCATCATTGGCGACATCGCCAAGCGCACTACCATCTCGAACTCGCGCGACAACCTTATTCGCATCGCCTACGCCGATTCCGATCCACAGCGTTCGTTTACTGTTGCAACGCAGATGGCGGACCTGTTCATGAAGGAGAGCCTTGAAGCCAAGGCGCGCGAAAGCCGCGACGCGTTCAACTTCATCGACAACCAAGTCAATGAGTATCAGATCAAACTGACCACAGCCGAGACCAAGCTCAACGCGTACCACGAAAAACACCCCGACAGCCGCCCCGGCGTGGAACTGGATATCAATGCACGGGTAGGCGAGCTGCGCCGCCAGACCGAGACCGATCGGGTCGAACTCGCACGCCTGCAATCGGTCGAAGGGTCGCTACAGGCGCAACTTTCGGGCAAGGCGCCGGTTCGCAACGTGGTTGCGCGCACGCCGCAAGGATCCTCGCGATTGACCGAATTGCAGTCGGAACTGGACCGTCTGCTGATTTCGTACACCGAACAACACCCGGATGTCATCCGCGTGCGCAAGCAGATTCGCGAACTGCAGACCGGCGATATCGGTGGCGGCTCGACCACGGTCGTGACCAGCGCCAGTCCGGTCTACCAGGACCTGCGTAACCGGCTAGCCGAGACACACGCAAGCATTGCCGCGATTCAGGCGCGCTCCAGCGGCAACTCAGCCCTGCTCGAGAGCGAGGTCGGTCGCAGTCAACGCGTGGCCAACGCCGACAGCGCACTGACCGAACTGACCAGCGACTACACGATTTACCGCGATGTCTACCAGGATCTGCTCAAGCGCCGCGAGAACGCGCGCGTGTCGATGAGTCTTGATGCCGAGCACAGCGGCCTGTCGTTTGTCGTGCAGGAGCCGGCGCAATTTCCGCTGGAGCCCTATGGCATCCGTTTCATGTATTTCTGCATCGGCGGTCTTCTTGCGGCGGTATTGATACCGCTTGGCGTGTTGGTCGCGGTGACCCAGCTTGATCCGCGCGTGCGTTCGTCGCAGCAACTGGAACATGCGACCGGTCTGCCGGCGATGGCGACGGTTCCCACCTATGCGACTGCGGGTGATCGTGTGCGCGAGCGGTCGCGCAATGGTGTATTGGCATTGATCCTGGTGGCCGTGGTGGTCGCCTATGCCGTGATGTTCGGACTTCGTGCGGGAGGCTTACTGTGAATGTGGTTCGTGACAAGTTTCGTCTGGCAACCAACCCACTCCTGAGGGGTGTTGCTACACCCGAGCGCGATGGGCAGGCAAAGCCTGGCAGTCGCCGGTCGGCGATCCAGGAAGCGGAAACCTACCTGCTGAGCTACCAGCAGCTGGAAGAGCGGCGTCTGATCCATTTTGCCGATTCCAATCGGGAGCACGTTGATGCGTTTCGGGAGATTCGCACCAAGCTGCTCTCGCTCGGCGGCAAGCGCAATTTCGTCACCCTCGTCGTACCGATCAGCTCGGGTTGCGGCGGTAGCTATGTCGCGCGCAATCTCGCTGCTGCGTTTGCTTTCGACGAGGCGAAGACCTCGCTTCTGATCGATTGCAATCTGCGCTCCCCAGCGCAACAAAAGGCCTTCGCGATCGAACCAACCCATGGCGGCCTGCTCGATTACCTCGATCGCCCGTCGCTGGGTGTCGACAAGATCAACTATCGCACCGGCGTGCCGCGCCTGCGCCTGATCCCGGCTGGCAAGAGCACGGACGCGACGCGCGAGCACCTGACGTCTTTCCGCATGAAAGCGATGATCGATTCGTTGCGCTGCCGATACAGCGACCGCTACGTATTTCTGGATGGACCCGCCGCAGTCGAATCGCCCGACGCGCGAATCCTGTCCGAAATGGCTGATTTCGTCGTCGTCGTCACCGGCGCAGGCCGCGATACGCCGGCAACAATCAATCAGGCGCTGGCCGCATTCGATCCCGCCAAGCTCGCAGGTACCGTATTCAATCAGTTACCCTGATACGATTCGGACCGTTCGCTCATGTCCGGGGTCGGGATCAAGGGGTAGCAATGCGCTTTCGCAACGTCATCGCCGCCGCCGTCACTATCATGGTGACTGGTGGCGCGTCGGCGCAGACGCCGCCGGCTGACGCCGTGAACGAATCGTTCCTGCATTACATCCTGGGCATCGGCATCGAGCACACCGATAACGTCTTCCTGACGACCAACAACAAGGTCGCTGACGATATCCTCAAGCCACGTATCGATTTTGACTACAACCGCACCGGGTCAAGGCTTGACGTTCGCGCCGCCGGCACCCTGGAACGCTTCGAATATCTGGGGGGCTCGTTTGGCGGCTATTCGCGCAATGGTCTGGCCGGCATAGCCAATCTGCACATTCTGCCGGAGCGTCTGGATTGGGTTGCCGCGGATTTTCTCGGCGTGGTGCCGGTCAATACGCAGAGCACCAACACGCCGAATAATCTTGAAGAGGCCAATGTGTTCGTCACCGGCCCGACTTTGCGTGCGCGCTTCGGCGCCCGCCTGAAAGCCGAACTCGACGTGCGTTACGCCAACAGCTACGCAACGAAGAGTGATGAGTTCAACGGTGACCGCCTCGCTGCCGCCGGACGCCTGCTTTACATCCTCTCGCCGCGCAACAGCGTCGGCCTGGAACTCGCCACCCAGCAGGCGCGCTACGACAACATCCCGGCAAATCGCGAATACGATCGTGACGACGCGTTCGTAAGTTGGAATTTCACCGGTTCGCGTACCCGCCTGACTGCCGATGTCGGTTACACGTGGCTTGAGTTTCTCGGCAACGGACCGCGGCGCGGTGCGAATTTCATGCGCATTCGTGCAGGATACGACATCACTCCGCGCGCCAGCGTGACACTGGAACTCGAGCGCGATTTCACCGATGCCGCACAGAGCATGCAGCTGACTACCGAGCAGATCGGCACAGTTCCAACGATCAACGGTCTCAGTCGGATATCGGCCACGCCGGACATTTTCTACCAGAAGTTTGCGGGACTCGATTTTCGCTATGCGGGGGACGTTTGGGATCTGAAGTTTGAGCCCTACTTCAGGCAAATCCGATACGTCAGTCTCAACCCACTCGATTTCGATCAGGACGATCGCGGTCTGCTGGTCAGGGTTTCCTACCGGCTGACACCATTGCTGACTCTGGCGGGGCAGACTCGTATCGAGCAGCGTGACTACACGACGGTCGACCGGCGCGATACCGATCGCGAATACTCGGCGTGGCTGATGTGGCAGTTCACCAAACGCTGGGCCTGGCGTTTCGAGGCGAGCAGCCTGCAGCGCGAGACCGAAGCGATCGACCTGAGTTACCGCGAAAACATCGTCGGGATGAACCTGATTTATGCGCAATGAGGTAACGGCGCCGACGACGATGGCGAAAAATCGAAGTATCCGATCGGTTGCGCTGATGTATCACGCGCTCACCCATGGCGAGCGTGTGGATCCCGATCAGCCTGAGCAGGACCCGCATTACACGGTCGCCGAGGACGTATTCACCCAGCACCTCGACATGATGATCGCGCGTTGCGGTCGCGCGGTGTCGGCGCAGGAGTGGTTGAACGCACCGGTCGCGAGCGCCGTTCTGACCTTCGATGATGGACATGTCAGCAATTACGAAATCGCATTTCCGCTGCTTTCGAAGCGTGGTTGCAGCGCAGATTTTTTCGTCAATCCGCAGAATGTGGGAACGCCCGGTTTCGCAAGCTGGTCGCAGCTACGCGAGATGGCGGCTGGCGGCATGTCGATCCAGTCGCACAGCTACAGCCATCGTTACCTGAGCGAACTGTCAGACAGCGAACTGCGTGAGGAGCTGACTCGCTCGAAGGCGATCATCGAGGAACGAATCGGTCACGAAGTCAGCCTGCTGGCACCACCGGGTGGTCGCATGCCCGAAGGACTCGGACGGGTCGCGCGTGAGTGTGGATACCGTTGGGTGCTGAGTTCACGACCGGGTGCATTGCGGTCGATTTCCGCTGATGCGCAAAGCGCGCCGATCCTGTCGCGCATGGCCGTCACCGCGCAACTCGATTCGACGACGCTGGATGCTTGGTTGGCAGGATCGCGTGCCACGTTCGTGCAAGCACAGCTGCGCTACAGCGCGCTCGCCGGCCTGAAAAAACTTCTCGGAAATCGCGGTTACGAGCGCCTGCGCGCAAGCGTGCTCGGACAGCCGCACCTTTAGCCGTGCTGGTCGAGATTCTTTTTTGGGGCAGTCTGATCGGACTCGCCCATATCTACTTCGGTTACCCGTTCGCAGTCTGGCTCGGCGCGCGCTTGCGTCCACGCCCGGTCACCACCGACGACTGGCAACCGCGCGTCGATATCGTCGTGGTCGCCTGGAATGCGGCGGCCGATATCGGTGCCAAGCTCGACAATCTGCATGCCCTCGACTATCCCGCCGCGCGCCTGCGCATCCATGTCGCGTTTGATGGTTGCGACGATGACAGTGTGGAAGTGGTGCAGCGGCGCAACGATTCGTCGCTGCACATGCATGTATTTCCGCAGCGGCGCGGCAAATCGGCCTGCCTCGGCGACGTGATTGCGCAGCTCGACGGCGAGGTGGTTGTATTCACCGATGTGCGTCAGCGACTTGAGGCGGACTCCGTGCTCGCGTTGTTGCGCCCGTTGGCCGATCCGGCGGTTGGCGCGGTCAGCGGCGAGTTGATGTTCGAGCGCGCCGGCAGCGGCTTTGCCGGCGGCGTTGATTTTTACTGGCGCTACGAGAAATTCGTCCGCCGCAACGAATCGCTGAGTGGTTCGGTGATCGGCGTGACTGGTGCCTTGTACGCGGCGCGCCGCGAGTTGCTGCCAACCGTTCCCGGCGGGCTGATACTCGACGACCTGTGGATTCCGCTCGCGATTGCAGGCGGCGGTGCGCGCATCCTGTTTGCCGAAGACGCGTTGGCCTGGGATCGTCCATCGACCGATCCGGCGCGGGAAGCGCGCCGCAAGCGCCGCACTCTCGCCGGCAACTATCAATTGATCGCGCGCGATCCAAGCTTGCTGCTGCCGTGGCGTCATCCGCTGGGCTGGCGTCTTTGGGGACACAAGTGGCTGCGCCTGCTGGCACCGTGGATGCTCGCAACAGCGATCGTCACCAATGCAATGCTGCTCGATCGCGGCGGAATCTACCCGTGGCTGTTCAGTGCCCAACTCGGTGCATGGGCGCTGGCACTGGTCGGTGCGCTGGCGCCGGTCAGCTTGCGCCTGTTTCCGGTGCGCATCGCCTCGACGTTCGCGCGGATGAATTGGTATGCCGTGCTGGGTCTGATCGATTTTATTCGTGATCGCGAAGCGCATTTGTGGGCATCCAATCGCGCCGCCGATGAGGTTGCATCGTGAGCGCAGCGGCCAAGCCGCGACCGGCACGCGTGTTGTACGTCGTGTCGCTGTTTCCGTGCTGGTCGGAGACCTTCATCGTGCGCGAGATCGCGGCGCTGATCAAAGCCGGTGTCGATGTGCGCATCCTGTCGTTGAAGCGACCCAGCGAAAAAATGGTCCAGCCGGACGCCGCCGCGCTGATGAATCGCGCATTGCATCCGCGACCGGGTGTGCGCGGCTGGCCGGCGATCATCGTCGCCGGACTCGCCAATATTCGCATTGTCGCTGCGGCGAAGCTGCGTATCGTCGGCAGTCTCTGGCGACATCCCGCGCTTGCATTGAAATCGCTGTTCGCGCTCGCGCGCGGCCTCGAACACCTCAGCCAGATTCGTGCGTTCGATCCGCAGTTCATCCACGCGCATTGGGCGACGTATCCATCCACCGTCGCGGCGACACTCGCCAGGATTCTCGGGCGACCGTATGGATTCACTTGCCACGCGCACGACATCTTTGTCGACGATCATCTGCTGCGCTGGAAGATCGAAACAGCCGCCTTGCCGGTAACCATTTCCCGTTACAACGTCGACTGGCTGACCGCACACACCACACCGCAGGCGCGCGAACGCTTGCATGTCGTTCACTGCGGCGCCGATCTGAAAATGTTTCCGTATCGTCGCGCAGGTCGCGCCGACGATCTGCTGATCGGGGTCGGGCGGCTCGATCCGATTAAAGGCTTCGATGTGCTTATCGAGGCGCTGGCGATGCTTGCGAAGGAAGGCAGGACGTTTCGCTGCAAGCTGATCGGCGAAGGCGCGCAGCGCGCGCAGCTCGAGTCCTCAATCGCACGCCATGACCTTGCTGCGCGCATCGAACTGCTCGGCGCGCGACCGCAGGCTGAAGTACGCGAATTGCTATATGCCGCGACCGCATTCGTGCTGCCTTGCGTGATCGCTGCGGATGGCAATCGCGACGGCATCCCGGTCGCGCTGATGGAAGCGATGGCGGCCGGCACGCCGGTCATCAGCGCGCGGGTCTCCGGAATCCCGGAACTGATCGAGGACGGGTGCGAAGGCTTGTTGATCGCCGAGCGCGATGTCGCTGCGCTCGCCGTTGCGTTGCGGCGCGTGCTGGATGAAGACGATCTGCGCGAGCGCTGTGCGTTTGCCGCACGCGCGAAAGTCGAGCGCGAATTCGATGCAGAGCGCGAGGGCGAAAAACTGCTGCAACTGATGGGCGAGGTTTTCAATGCCGGCTAAACGCCTGCTCATCGTCAGCGACGAGATGGAGGTTGGCGGCAGCCAGCGTCAGATCGTGCATCTGCTGCTCGGTCTTGATCGCAAGCGTTGGCAGCCGACCTTGCTGTATTTCCGGCGACGCTCTTTTCTTGTCGACGAACTCGATGCCGCCGGCATTGAAACCCTGTATCTGCCCAAGCGCGGTCGCATCGATATCGGATTCGTCTGGCGCCTCATTCGTCTGCTGCGTGCTGGCCGCTACGATCTGATCCACGCATTTTCGCTCACCGCCGAGTTGTGGATTCGCGCCGTGTTGCCGTTCGTACCGCGTTGCGCATTCATCGCCTCGGTGCGCGGCCTGTGTCTCGGCTATCCGGATTGGCAGTGGCGGCTCAAGCGCTGGATCGTGCGCCGCGCTGACGCGGTGATCGCCAATGCGCGTGCCGGTGCGCAGATGACCGCGCAACACACCGGGTTTGCACAAGCACGAATCGACATCGTCGCGAACGGCATCGATATTCCCGATCTCGCCTCGTCGGCCGAACGCGCAAAAGCGCGTCGCGATCTCAAGCTTGCCGATGCACGCGTATTCGGCCTGTTCGTCGGTCGCTTCGTCGTCGAAAAAAATCTGCCGCTGCTGATCGAGGCTCAGGCGACACTTGCTGCCAATCGGCGCCCGTTATTGTTGCTTGCCGGCAGCGGTCCACTGCAAGCAAGCCTGCGCGACCAGATCGAGCGTCTTGGATTGCGCGACGATGTGCGCCTGCTCGGCGAGCGCAGCGACGCACGTGAGCTCATGCGCAGCGCTGATTTCCTCGTATTGCCCTCGCGCGAAGAGGGTCTGTCGAATGTGCTGCTCGAAGCCATGGCGGCCGGCTGTCCGGTGCTGGCGTCGG
>JBDTOS010000053.1:0-11849 GCA_039933095.1 Dokdonella sp. | reverse complement strand
GGCAGCGCGATCTGGTCGCGCGCCTGCAGCAGGATCAGCAATACTTTCAACGCTTGGCGCGTTCAGTCTGGCGGGTCCAGGAAGACGAACGCCGCCGCCTCTCGCGCGATCTTCACGACGGTATCGGCCAGAGTCTGACAGCCATCCTGCGCCTGCTGAGCCAAGCGATCGACACGGTGCATGACGCGCCGCAGGACGCGCAGGTCAGTCTCGAAAAAACGCGCGCAATCGCATTGCAGACATTTGCCGACACGCGTGCGCTATCGCGCTTGTTGCGTCCGCAAATTCTCGACGAACTCGGACTCGAAGCGGCGCTGCGCTGGCTTGCGCGCAGCGTCGGGGAAACGCATGCGCTGGAAATCCGCGTCGATGTGCAGGAACCGCCGCCGCAACTCGATGGGGAACGCAATACGCTGATCTTTCGTCTGGCCCAGGAAGCGTTGACGAATGCTGCGCGACACGCGCAAGCGCGCAGCGTCGAGATCGCTCTGAGTCACGACGATGAGCGTGTGCATCTGCGCATACGCGATGACGGTCGCGGCTGTGACATGGCGCACGCCCTCGCCAAGGGCACGGATGGTCACAGCAGTGGCATCGGCGGTATGCGCGACCGAGTGCGGCTGTTCAACGGTGAATTCGAAATGCAATCGCGACCGGGCGCAGGCTGCTCGATCGCCTGTACGTTCCCGCTGCGAACGAGTGGCGACGGAACGCTGTCATGATTCGCATCCTGCTCGCAGACGATCACACCGTGGTGCGCGAATGCCTCGCTGGTGCGTTGCGTGGCAGTAGTGACGTCCTCGTGGTCGGCGAGGCCGGCGACGGTGTCAGTGCGATCGAACAGGCGCTGGTCTTGCGTCCTGATGTGGCCATCATAGATATCTCCATGCCGCGCTTGAGCGGCATCGAAGTCACGCGCCGTCTGCATGAGGAGCTGCCCCAAACCCGCGTGCTGGTATTGACTATGCACGAGGAAGAGGAATACGTCGTGCACATGGTTCGTGCCGGTGCCTCGGGCTATCTGCTCAAGCACGCAGCGATCGCCGAAGTGCTCGGCGCCGTACGCACGCTAGCGGCAGGTGGCGTGCATTTCGGCGCCTACGCCGCCAAAGTGCTGGCGACCGAAGTGCATCAGCCACACAAGATGACTGAAGATCCCTATGGCGCGCTGTCGCCGCGCGAGCGCGAAGTGCTGCATCTCGTCGTCGAGGGGCTGACCACGAAGGAGATCGCCCGCCGAATGAAGATCGGCGTCAAATCAGCCGAGAACTACCGCAGTCGCATCCTCAGTAAACTCGGCATTCGCAATAGCGTCGAACTGGTCCGCTACGCCATGCAGAGACGCATCGTGCAATAGCGCTACATCAGGCACCAGCCCCGGATCGTTGAATCGGCACTGTCATGTGTCCGATGCACAACCTGTCGAGTCGCAACACCTGGGTCTGGACCAGCACGTTGCAGCATCTCGGCAAAGACCGCGACGAATGGCGTCATTCAGCGATCCGACCCTCCATGGTCGACGACGCGCCTATGCACTCTCTGCAGCGTTCGACGATGCATGAGGGATTTCCCTCACCGCGGCGAGGGATTCCCCGCCTACCCGGAATCCGCCTCCAGGTCTAGTCTGCACACTACAAATTTCCGTCGCCCCATCGACGCGATTTTCGTCAGCAGATTCGATGGCGTCCGTTGTATCGCTTCGCCGTAAGGTCTGTCTTTCTGGATACGTCTACGTTCCCGCGGCGCGGGCGGTGTCGTGCCTGAATTTACGCAAACAGCGCCTCGCCGATCGTCGTGCTCGACCTGTTCCAATATTCGTTACGTGACACAACCGGGAGAAATGACATGAACAACCATCGTTCACTGCAAACGGGCATCTGCGTGATTTTGCTGCTGCTGAGCGTACCTCTGCTTTCCATGGTTTCGGCCCTCGCGTTTGCAGCGACGCCACCTTCGGGAACGCTGTCGCAGGCCAATCAGATGGTTACCTGGACCGGCGGTCCACTGATTCCGACCGCGGCGAGCACTTGTGGTGGTCCGGCCAACGCCTCGTGCGACAACTTCGCGCTGACGATCATGCCGCCATCTTTCGGTTTCAAGGTGAAGATTACCCTGACCGCCTCGGCGGTCGACGATTACGATCTCGAAGTTTACGATCCCAACGGCACGCTGGCTGCGTCGTCGGGCAACGGCCCGGGATCGCCCGAAGTGGTGCAACTGCTCAACCCAGTTGCCGGTACCTACACGGTCAGTGCGTCGCCCTACGCGCCACTGACGGCATACACGGCCGTGGCCGAAATTATTGCCGACAGCTCCGGCGGTCCGCCGCCTGCGGGTGGTCCGGAAATCAAGTTCCTCAACTCCGCGCCGACTGGCGCGCAGGAACCGGATCCGACTTACCAGCATTTCAGCCCAACCTTCGGGGCGAACGGACTCGGTCTGACTGCCGGCGAACCGACTCTGGGCATTCCGCAGGTCCACAACATCGCCCTGCAATCCACGGCGCCGACCAAGTCGCGTGCCATGTACATCGCGTCGCTGCAGACCTTGCGCGCCACGTACGACGATTGCACAGTGCCGGCGACGGTGCTGTGGGAAGACAAGAGCGTGCCCACCCACGCGACGACGCTCGATCCGATCCTGCAAGTCGACCCGATGACTGGCCGGACATTCTCGTCGCAATTGGCCGGCGCGACCTCGCTGCTCAGCTTCAGTGATGACGAGGGAGAAAACTGGACGCCAAGTCAGGGTGCCGGCACGCCCGCAGGCGCCGATCACCAGACGATCGGCACCGGTATCTTTCCGCCAAGCGATCCGATTGGTGGGATTGGTTATGACAACGCCGTCTATTACGCATCGCAAAGTGTGGCGACCGCGTTCGCAGCGTTGAGTCGTACCGGCGGCATGACCTTCGGTGCTGGCGTACCGATGTGGACAATCAATGATTGTGGTGGTTTGCACGGCCACGTGCAGGTTTCCCCGCTCGACGGCACTGCGTACACGCCCAACGGAAATTGCGGTGGCGAAGCCGGGGTTGCAGTCAGCGAAGATGCCGGCACGACATGGGCGGTGCGCACGGTTCCCGGTACGCCGGGCGGCCCCGATCCGGGCGTTGGCGTTGGCTCTGACGGCACCGTCTATCTCGGCACGTGCAGCAACGACAAGACGCCGTTGATTTCTGTCAGCACCAACAAGGGTCAGAGCTGGACCGCTCCGATCAATGTCGGTGCCGGCGTCGGCATCGAGAACTGCGCATTTCCGACCGTGACCGCCGGTGACGGCGATCGCGCGGCGTTCGCGTTCGTTGGCTCTTCTGACCCAGGTCCTGGTACGGGCACCGATCCGGCCGCGTTTTCCGGATCGTGGTACATGTACGTTGCGGTCACTTACGATCGCGGCGCGACTTGGACGACATCGATTGCTTCGCCCGGAGATCCGGTGCAACGCGGAACAGTCTGCCTTGGCGGCACCCTGTGTGCGAGCAATCGCAACCTGCTCGACTTCAACGACATCAACCTCGACGAGAAGGGTCGCATACTGATCGGCTATTCCGATGGCTGTACCGGCAGTTGCGTTACCGGCGGTGCCAACAGCGGCACCGATGTCGCACGCATCGCGCGTCAGCAGCCCGGTACCAAGGGATTGTATGCCGCGTTCGACAATGTGCTGAATCCGGCACCGACGACGCCATCGAGCCCCTATGTCCTCGCCTCATCATTCATCGACAGCGTCGAAGTGACTTGGTCGGTTCCGTTCAACGGCAATCAGGCGATCACGACTTATCAGATATTCCGCGCCGAGGGCGCCGCACCGTTCCCGATGACACCATTGGCTACGATTCCATTCGGCACCAACAGCTACACCGATAGTTCGATTATTTCCGGCACGGCTTATCGTTACCGTGTTCTTGCGGTCAATAATTTCGGAACTTCGCCGGCCTGTTTCGAGGCGCCGGTACAGGCGCCGGTCGTGCTTGATCCATGCACTCTGCCGGGCGTTCTGCGCGCTGAGGATGCGATGGGTGACCAGATCGGAGGGCCAGCGCTCGATGTCGAACAATTGTTCGTGGCCGAACCGTTCCTTGGCGACCCATTGATGTGCGCCACGCCCTCCGAGAAGAAGATCGTGTTCAACCTGAAACAGGCCGATGGTGCGACTGCCGTGCCGAACAATGCGTTCGTGATCCTGTGGAATCGTGAATTTCCTGGTCCCGATCCAACCGGCCTGCAAACATACGATCGCAATATGGTCAATATGCGCATCACCGCGACGGGTCCGGTATGCCATTTCGGCAAGGTGACCGCACCAAGCGTCAATGCCGGTACCGACATCACGACCCTCAATGCCGCCGATTGCATCCTGAAACCGGATGGAAACATCACGATCCGTGTGCCTTACAGTGTGGTTGACGATTGCACGGGCGCAGGTTGCTCGATCGCGCCGGGGTATTCATTGCCCGGACTCGAAGTGCGCGTCTATGCCAACAACGTCAGTGGGCAGCCGGTGTCGCAGGGAAGTGCGCAGGACTTCTCTGCTGCTCTGAGCTATACCCTGGCCGGCAACGATGCGTGTCGCGCCAACAATGTGCCGACTGCCAACCCCGATCAGAAGACCATCAATGCAAGCGGCAACCCGGTTGTGATCGATGTGCTCGCGAACGACGTCGCCAACGATTGCGACACCCTGAGCACAGTCTCAGCGACCAATGGCGTGGTCGGCACGACAATGGTCAACGGCATGACGACGGTGACTTACACACCGAACAACCAGAACAGTTGCAACGACCTGTTCACCTACAAGATCGGTGACAATCACGGCAACATGGCGCAGAGCACGGTGCGGATCACCGGCGACGGCCACTGCCCGGCCCAGGATCCCGACGTGATCCTGCGCAGCAATTTCGATGGCACCAACTGCACCTGTCCGACCCAATAGGCAGGGACGCTGCATGCCGCCGATCGCGAGGTCGGCGGCATGCTTTTTTTCCACGAACCGAAAAGGGGACATCCATTGACTCGCAACGGTATGATCGAGAACAGAAGCTCGGGCATCGACACGCGGCGCCCACGTTTGGCGGGTGTGGCGCTCATTTTAGCGCTCGGCGCAGGATCGGGACTGCCGACATATACGGCCGCCAAGGACGCTGATGGCGATCACGATGCAGTAGTCTGGATCAAGCCGTTCGAATCGGAGAATTCGGTTCTGTGCAACGCGATGGCGACGACCGCAAAGGGTTTCGCGGCGATTGGTGAGTTTGTCGGCGAGATTGACTTCGGCAGTAAGGTCAGAGTCAAGGGTTTTGGCGGTAAGGACGGCTATGTCGCCGTATTCGACAGCGACGGCAAGCCGCGCTGGGCTAGGGCGATTGGTGGCATACGCGACGATCGCCTACGCGCGATCGCCACCGACGCAGACGGCAATGTGTATGTCAGCGGATACATTATTGGCCCGGATAGCACGCCCACAGAACCGGCAACGTCGCTGCCGGCGACGGCAGGTGGGGCCGATGCCGTGCTGGTCAAGCTTTCGCCGGCCGGCCAGCGGTTGTGGACACGCCGCATCGCCAGCGAATACGCGGACGTCGGCACAGCGCTCGCGGTCGCTGCCGATGGGTCGGTTTTCTGGGGAGGTCAGTTCGAAAAGAACGCCAGCATGGTCGGTTTTCCCGAACTCGGTACGCTGCTCAATACCGGGAGCAGTGATGCCTTCGTGGCTGCTTTCGATCGGGACGGAAAACCGCGCTGGTTGAAATCGTTCGGCGGCAAGCAGAGCGACGAATTGTGGAGCCTCGCTGCCGACGCGGAAGGCGGCGTTTTTGTCGCTGGTGCCTACGAAGGCATCTTGCCGATCCGGCATCCACGTTCACTCGATCTGTTGCGTGCCAAGGGCGGGCGCGATGCGTTCCTAATGCACTTGCGCGACAAGGGCGAGATCGACTGGGCGCACAGCCTGTCGGGTAAACAGAACGAATATCCGGTTACCGTGCTCAGCGATGGTGAGCAGCTTTTTCTCACCGGGAATTTTCAGGACAAACTGCAACTCGATGCGCAAACGACGCTGTCCAGCCACGGTGTGTTCGACGGCTTCATCAGTGCATGGTCGTTGGGCGGACAGCTCAAATGGGCGAAGGGTTTTGGCGGAGCGAGCGCGGAAACCGTGCAGGGGTTCACCTACGGACAGAGCGGTCGCATGACCCTGGTCGGTTCGTTTCTCGGTCCGTTTGATTTCGGCCCGGACACGCGCAAGCTCGACACCAAACAACTACGCCCCTTTGTCGCGAGTATCGACAACCAGGGTCACTGGCTCCAGGAGTTTGCCCTGCCCAGTACGGAGCCAGCCGACATTCTCGGCATAACCGCCGGTCCCGGCGAAGACGTGTACGCCTGCGGCGTTGCGAAAGGCGACATAGTCGAAGGGCTGAGATCCGGTCGCGACAACGAAGAGGCTGAGGAGGAGAGGGAAAAGGCCGAACGCGCGCGCGAATCCGCGAAGGAAGAACACGAGCATGAATCCGGCAAGGGCGAACACGGCAAGAAGAATTCACACGCCGAGGAAGAGGAAAACGAAAAATCCGGCGCCTTCATTGCGCGCCTGCGAACCCACTGAAGCGGTCCAACGCTGTCAGAGGGACAAAGTGCGTCCACCGTCGACCGGAACGTTGATACCGTTGATGTAGGCTGCAGCGGGGGAGCACAGGAATGCGACGACGCTCGCGATTTCGTGTGCCTCGGCGAAACGGGCGGCGGGTACGCTCGCCAGCATTGCGCCGGCGACTTCATCGGTACTCTTGCCGGTTGCTTTGCTGCGATCGGCGAGAATCTGCTCGAGTCGCTGTGTTTTGGTGTAACCGGGCAGAACATTGTTCACGGTGATGCCGAGGCCGCCGAGTTCGCTTGCGAGCGTCTTGGCCCAACTCGCGACGGCGCCGCGCACGGTGTTCGAGACGCCGAGATTGCGGATCGGTTCCTTCACCGACGTCGAGATGATGTTGACGATCCGGCCCCATGCGCTGGTCCGCATTCCGGGTAACACAGCTTGCAGCAAGACTTGTGCTGCGATCAGGTGTTGCTGGAAAGCTGCCAGAAACGCCTCACTGGTTGCGGTATGCGCCGGTCCGCCGGGCGGGCCGCCGCTGTTGTTGAGCAAAATCTCGATCGGATGTGCGCTCGCGGTCGCTTCGACTTTCGTTCGCAGCGTAACGTGATCGCTCATATCGACAGCGATAAATCCGTGCCGCTGTGCGGAGTGTACGCGCGGCAACTCGGCGACTACGGATTGAAGTGAGGCAGGCGAGCGCGCCAGCACGGTGACATCGGCACCGAGCGCGGCGAGTTCGAGTGCGCTGGCGCGACCGATGCCCTGGGAACCACCGCACACGAGCGCATGACGACCGGCCAAATCGAGATTCACAAGCTGCTCCTCATGCACATTGACGTCATTGTCGACGCGGAAATCCGAATGATCATCACGGCACGCTCAATCCACGCCGGCAATTTTCTGGACCATCTGCTCGCGCAGCTCGGCCTCGCTGTCGCTGTGTGGCGGTTCGGTCGTGTCGAGATCGATACCCATCATCGCCGCGTCGTCGTCGTCGATGCCGTCAAATGCGCGGAACTCGGCGTCCATCAGGGCGGTGCGCGCGGCCACATCATCGTCGTAGCGCAGGACGCGGCCATCGCAATCGAATACTTCGGCGATTCCCGATGCAAGCGTCGCAAGGCGCGCCCAGATCAGGATATTGCCGTGGGCACTGCACCACCATTCGATCGCGGCGATTTCATCGTTTGAATCTCTCTCGACAGACGTGTCCTCGCCGTCTTCCGGATCGTTTATGTCTTCGTCAGGCATACGCACCATCACAGATACTCGATTAGTTTTGACAGGATTACGGCAAGTGAGCCGGCCACGATCGTCCACACGCCGATCGAGCCGGGCAGGGCGATTGCACTCAATCCGGAATCACCGATCGCGCGGAAGCGCCGCGCGATGAACCACTGCAGCATGCGCGGTGCGATGATGTTTCCGCCCAGCCTTTGATGCACCGTCGGGTGCTTGTCGCGCAGGTGCACCACGGTCAGTATCGCAGTGATGATGTACGCGGTCAGGCCGGCGACGATCATGCCGAGTCCCGAGATCAACAGGAATTCGCGGCTTGCTTCCACTATTTGCTACTGCCGATGCTATGCATCAAAAATCGGCCTGCCCCGGTGCGCGCGGATACGGATGAGCATCACGAATATTTGCCAAGCCGCAGACGTAGACGACCAGACGCTCAAAGCCGAGTCCGAAACCCGCATGCGGCACAGTGCCGTAGCGTCGAAAATCGCGATACCAATGATAGTGCGCGGCATCGATGCCGAATTGCGCCATACGCGAATCAAGCTGATCCAGCCGTTCCTCGCGCTGTGAACCACCGACGATCTCGCCAATACCAGGCGCGAGCACATCCATCGCCGCAACGGTGCGACCGTCGTCGTTCAGGCGCATGTAGAACGCCTTGATCTTCTCGGGATAGTTCATGACCACGACCGGGCGACCGACATGTTCCTCACACAGGTAGCGCTCGTGTTCGGTTTGCAGATCAGCGCCCCATTCAACCGCGAAGTCGAACTTCTTGCCGGATTTCTTGAGGATATCGACCGCTTCGGTGTACTCGATGCGAGCGAACGGCGCGGCGAGAAAATTCTCCAGGCGTGACACGGCGGTCTTCTCGACGCGCTCGGCGAAGAACGCCATGTCGTCGGCGCGCTCGGCGAGCACGGTGCGGAATACGAACTTGAGCAATTCCTCGGCCAGGGTAGCGTCGTCATCGAGATTGGCGAACGCGATTTCCGGCTCGATCATCCAGAACTCGGCGAGATGACGCGTCGTGTTCGAGTTCTCGGCGCGAAACGTTGGACCGAATGTATAGACCTTGCTCAGCGCAAGACAGTACGCCTCGACATTGAGCTGACCGGACACCGTAAGGAACGCTTCACGCGAGAAAAAATCCTGATGGAAATCGATGCCGCCCTTGTCGGTGCGTGGCAGATTCAGCATGTCGAGCGTGGACACGCGAAACATCTGCCCGGCGCCTTCGGCGTCGGAACTGGTGATGATCGGCGTGTTGACCCAGAAGTAACCGTTCTGATCGAAAAACCGGTGGATCGCGCTCGCGATGGTGTGGCGCACACGCGCAACGGCACCGAATAGATTGGTGCGTGGACGCAGGTGTGCGACTTCGCGCAAAAATTCCAGCGAATGCGGCTTCGGCTGGATCGGATAGGTCTCCGGGTCATCGATCCACCCGACTACCTCGATTGACTGCGCTTGGATCTCGAACCCCTGACCTTTTCCTTGCGATGGCACCAACTCGCCCTCGGCAATGATTGCGCAACCGCTGGTCAGCTTGGTGATTTCATCGGCATAGTTCGTCAGCGTATTCGGCGCGACGATCTGGATCGGGTCGAAACAGGAACCGTCACTAAGATTGATGAACGATAGACCGGCCTTGGAATCGCGCCGAGTACGCACCCAGCCGCGCACACGCACGTGAGCGCCAGCAGTGAGCGCACCGGAAAGCGCCTGTTTGACCGAGACAACGGGTATTTCGGCTAGCGACATGCCTTGAAACTCCTGATTTCGAACAAACGTTTTGCGAACGAACGTGAGTCGATGCCGGCCAAGCCTGCTTGCAGGCCTTGCGTCAAGCAAGCAAGTGACGCGGGCGATCGACGCGGAATGATAGCGGAATCGTTTCCCGCCGGTGATTGCAAACCCGCGGCTGCTAAACTGCGAACGTGCGCCGACTGGCATCGGACTCAAGACTTCAGGAGTTGCAACTCATGTCCATCGAATTGACCGACGCCGCGCGTCAACGCGTAAGCGACTTCCTTGCCAAGGATGCGAATTCGCGCGCAGTGCGTTTCGGGATCAAGCGCACCGGTTGTTCGGGTTTCGGCTACACGGTCGATATGGCAGAAACGATTGCGCCCGAGGATCATGTATTCGAACAGGATGGCGTGCGTTTCGTCGTCGATCCGAAAGCACTGCCGTTCATTGACGGAACTCGCATCGATTTCGTCAAGCAGGGTCTCGGCGCAAACTTCGTGTTTCACAACCCGAACGCCACAGGCGAATGCGGGTGCGGCGAGAGCTTTACCGTCGCCTGAGCGGCCACGCGCCCCAGTAGCGGGCGCGCCTTCAGCCACGAGGGTTGCCTTTCAGTCCGGCGTTACTATTGCCCGTAGTGGCGTTGCCGCCTATACTTTGCGGCTGCCCGTAGCCCGGGCAGGTACTCGCTCCACGGCCTTGGTCCGGGAGCTGCCCTCCCTTAGCCGGGAGAAATCCATGAGGAAAATCGATGCGTCACTACGAAGTCGTGTTTCTGGTCCACCCTGACCAGAGCGAGCAGGTGCCTGCAATGATCGAGCGCTACAAGGCGCTGATCGAGGGCACCGGCGGCAAGATTCACCGCCTGGAAGATTGGGGTCGGCGCCAGCTGGCCTATCCGATCCAGAATCTGGTCAAAGCCCATTACGTGCTGCTCAATATCGAGTGCGCGCAGGAAGGGCTGAACGAACTGCAGTCGGGTTTCCGTTACAACGATGCGGTGCTGCGCCACCTGATCATGAAGCGCGACGACATCGTCACCGAGATGTCGGCGATCATGAAGAACAAGGACGACAAGGGCGAGCGACGTCGTCGCGACGATGATGGCGGCGGATTCAGCGATTTTGAGGACGACTCGCGTCCGCGCCGCGAATCGCGCGGTTCGCGCAACGACACGCGTGTTGCGGTTGGCGACGACAGCGACGATGCGGATGTCGCCGAGTCGGTCAGCGTGTAAGTCCGCGCACCGCCACTGTCCTTACTCCCGAATTCAGGAATCCAGCTCATGTCCAAGATGTTTTTTCGCCGCAAGCGTTTCTGCCGTTTCACCGCCGAGGGCGTCACCGAGATCGATTACAAGGATCTCAATACGCTGCGCCAGTACGTCACCGAAACCGGCAAGATCGTGCCAAGTCGAATCACCGGCACCAAGGCACGCTACCAACGTCAGTTGACCACGGCCATCCAGCGCGCGCGTTTTCTTGCGTTGCTGCCGTTCAGCGACAGTCATTCCTAACCATAACGGATCGGCCGGTCGGAACGATCGGTCCATTCGGACAGCGCAAGCTGCGTCGAACCAGCCATTACAGGCCATTGCGACGCTAACGAATCGGAGAACAACGTGGAATTGATCCTGCTACAGAAAGTGAAAAATCTTGGCAACCTTGGCGACAAGGTCAAGGTGAAGCCGGGCTACGGGCGCAACTATCTCGTCCCACAAGGCAAGGCGGCGGCAGCGACGGCGGCGAATCTCGCCGAGTTCGAACAACGCCGTTCCGACTATGAAGCCAAGGCCGATCAGCAGTTGTCCGGTGCCGAGGCGCGCAAGGCGTCGCTGGAAAATGCGAGCGTGACCTTGTCCGCGCATGCGAGCCCCGAGGGCAAGCTGTTCGGGTCGGTCGGTTCGCGCGATATCGCCGAGGCGTTCACCGCCGCCGGTCACACCTTGAGCAAGGGCGAGGTCATCATGTCGGAAGGCCCGATTCGCCACATCGGCGAGTTCGAGGTCAAGGTGCATCTGCACGCCGATGTGAATACGACGGTCAAGGTCATCGTCAACGCCGACTAAGCAATCAAGCCAGACGATCAAGTCTGGCGATCAAGAGCACGATAACGATGGGCGGCCAAGTGGCTGCCCATTTTTTTGCAATATTTGAATCGATTCACACGCAACGGATCGCCAGTCGCCGCCAATTTTTTTGGTGGCCCGCGAATTACACAGCTTATGCACAGGGTATCGTCTCGACATGTGAGACGTG